>JAZRGE010000073.1:0-6395 GCA_045644025.1 Acutalibacteraceae bacterium
TGCCTTATTGGCGAGCCCGGCGTTGGTAAAACAGCTATTGTGGAAGGCCTTGCACTTAAGATTATCGAAGGCAAGGTTCCTGCCAGACTTATGGATAAAGAGATCTATATGCTTGATCTCACGGCCTTAGTGGCAGGCACACAGTTCAGAGGTCAGTTTGAAAGCCGCCTGAAAGGCCTTGTGGACGAAGTGAAGAAGGCCGGCAATATAATTTTGTTTATTGATGAATTACACAATATTGTTGGTACGGGTGATGCTGAAGGCTCGATGAATGCTGGAAATATTTTGAAGCCCGCTCTTTCCAGAGGCGAGATCAAGGTGATCGGTGCCACCACGTTTAATGAATATCGCAAGTATATAGAAAAGGATGCTGCGTTGGAGCGTAGATTCCAGCCCGTCACTATTGAGGAACCTTCTGTGGAGCAGGCAATTAATATTCTCAGCGGTGTGAAGGGATATTACGAAGGCCATCACAACGTTAAGATTGATGCCGATATTGTGAATAAGGCGGTTTATCTTTCTGAAAGATATGTGAACGATCGCTTCTTGCCAGATAAGGCTATTGATCTTCTGGATGAAGCCTGCGCATGTGCTGCGCTTCGAAACAGAGCGGTTGATGATCTCTATCTGCTGGATAAGGAACTTGTAGGACTTAATGGGGAAATGCAGGAGCTTGAGCAGGAAACCGAACAGCCCGACTACGAAAAATTGGCAAACGTGAAATCGCTTATTGCCAAAAAGCAGAGCGATGCCGATGCTCTTCGCAAGAAGATAAAGACTAATTACGTCACCGACGATGACATCGCCAAGGTGATCGAGTTGTGGACAGGTATTCCGGCTGCAAAGGTTAGGGAGACCGATGCCAAAAGGCTTAATTCCCTTGAAAATGAACTTAAAAAGAAAATTATTGGCCAGGATAAGGCTGTAGCATTGGTAGCTGCCGCCGTGCGCCGCTCCAGAATGCAGATAAGCAGCCGCAGGAGGCCTGCATCCTTCATTTTCGTTGGCCCCACGGGTGTGGGTAAAACAGAGCTTGTGAAGGTTTTGGCTCAGCAGCTTTTCGATACTCCCGAAACGCTTATCAGGCTGGATATGTCGGAATTCATGGAGAAACATTCTGTTTCCAGGATTATCGGAGCGCCTCCCGGATACGTTGGCTATGATGAAGCAGGTCAGCTCACCGAGAAGGTGCGCAGGAAGCCATATTCTGTTGTGCTTTTCGATGAGATAGAAAAAGCCCATCCCGACGTGCTTAATATTCTTCTTCAGATTTTGGATGAAGGCAAAGTGACTGATGCCCAAGGCAGGAATGTCAACTTTGAGAACACCGTTATTGTTATGACCTCCAATGCCGGAAACGATAGGTCTGGTAAGGTTATGGGCTGTGGCAAGACTGAAGACCAGGCTAACGAAGATTAGATGATGAGGGCTCTTGAAAACTTCCTGCGCCCCGAATTTATCGGCAGAGTGGATGAAGTTGTTGTGTTCCGCCAGCTGGATGAAGATAACTTTATTCAAATAGCCAAGTTGGTTATAGATGAGCTTGTGCCCGTGCTTAAAGAGAAGGGCATTGAACTTGATTGCCCGAAGAGTGTATATAAATATGTAGGCAAGAAGGCTTTTGGCGGCAAACGCGGTGCCAGAGATCTTCGCAGAATCGTGCGCACCGAAATTGAGGATAAGATCGTTGATGAACTTATCAAAAAGGGCGGCGGAAAGATCAGCAAAATCACGCTTGCGGCAGGAGAAGATATCTCTGTGGAAGCGGAGTGATTTTCTTCAAAAAGGGGTTGACTAACAACGATTGTTGTGATAAAATACAACTCGTTGTTAACCTTGCGGGTGTGGTTCAATGGTAGAACTCCAGCCTTCCAAGCTGGTAACGTGGGTTCGATTCCCATCACCCGCTCCAGAATCGGCAGACTAATCGGTCTGCCGATTTTTTGTTGCATTACAGATAAAATATGCTATAATCCAATCAAAGGAGTGATAGGATGATTATTATGATTGCCGGAGCCTCCCATGTGGGCAAAACACTTTTGGCGCAAAAATTGCTTGAAAGATATAATTATCCTTACCTATCCATAGATCATCTTAAAATGGGGCTTATTCGCAGTGGAAACACCTCTCTTAATCCATTGAGTGATGATAGTGAGCTCACGGTATATCTTTGGCCGATAGTGCGTGAAATGATAAAGACAGCTATCGAGAACGAACAGAATCTTATTGTTGAGGGCTGCTACATTCCATTTGATTGGCAAAATGATTTTGATGAACAATATATTTCTAATATAAAATACGTTTGTCTTGTGATGAGCGAAGGATATATTAGGAACAATTTTGCCGATATAAAAAGATATGCCAATGTGGTGGAGAAACGTTTGGACGACAGTGATTGCACCATGGAAAGCGTATTGATGGATAATGCTGAGGTTCTCAGCCGAGCAAAAGAGCATAATGTGAATATTTTGATGATAGACGATATTTACAACGCTGATTTTAGATTATAAAACGAAGCAGGTGATTTGGATTGGATATCGTTCAGAAATTTTATGATGATATGGCTTCAAACTACGATAAGCTTTTTGCTGATTGGCAGGCCACCACAAAGGAGCAGGCCGATATTATTGATAAAATATTTAATAGATTTGGGCTTGGAAAGGATAGCAATGTTCTTGATTGTGCGTGCGGGATCGGCACTCAAGCGATTGGCCTTGCAAGGCTGGGTTATAATGTTTGGGCTTCGGATCTGAGCGAAGGAGAATTGCAGGAAGCAAAGAATAGAGCTGAAGCAGCCGGAGTTGAAATAGATTTCAGACAGGCGGATTTTTGCAAGCTGGCCCAAAGATTCGAGCGTCAGTTTGAGGCTGTTATTGCTATGGATAATGCTTTGCCTCATATGCTCAGCGTAGAGTCGCTAAAGCTTGCCGTGGAAAGTATGATTGGCAGAATTAAGCAGAGTGGATTGTTTGTGGCGAGCATAAGAGATTACGATGCTGTGCTTGAGCAAAAACCTGCAGGTACAAGCCCATATATTCACAAAGTGGAAAACGGCCAAAGAATTTCTTTTCAAACCTGGGATTGGAACGACGATCGCTATAAACTAGTCCAATATATTATTGAAGATACGGATAGATTGACCGTGAATAAATATGAATGCGAATACAGAGCAACGAAAAGGGAAGAGATTACTAATCTTCTCCTAAACAGCGGCTGCTCTAAAGCGGAGTGGCTGTTCCCTGATGAAACAGGATTTTATCAGCCGATTGTTGTTGCCGTTAAATAAAAAAGCGCCCTAAGGCGCTTTTTTTATTTTGTCATTGTGCCGCCATCTGCCCGCAGAACTATTTGTATATCACGCTCGGCCAGATTGTTGGCATCTATATACACGAGATATTCCCGATCACCAATCCCCGTGCAATAGAATTCGTAGCAATGGAATTCCTCCAGCGTGCCCGGAGAGGGGATGAGCACTTCATCAACAGAAATCACGTTCAATTTATCCGAGAGTATGGCTCGTGCCTGAGCCTCGCTGTGGGTTGGCAAAGGAATTGTGCGCGGTGTGTGGTTCATAATATATCCTGTGGATTCAAACATTATCACTTCACCCGTGTCCATTGCAACACCCACCTTTATAAGATCGGTGTAGCAAATTGTATTTCCTTGGGTGTAGGCCAAATTAACGGTGCACATTCCTTCGTCGGTGAAGTAGTAGCTTTCGGTAAAGCTGTTATCACTGAATCGTCCCACAAATGATATAGCCTTTTCCACCGCTTCATTGTAATTGATTTTGCTTGTTGGTATCTCCCTGAATTTTCTGTAGTATGCCACGTAGCCGCCTTTTGCGGTAACAGATATGGTGAAATCCTTTCCGCTAAAGCGGTAGCACCTTATTCTGCCATCTTCGCTGCCGTCATAAGCGATGGAATCTTGATCGATTTCCAAAAATTCCGCAGCAATTTTCATGGCTTGTTCCTTTGTTATCTCTGCCTTTCCTTCCAATAAAACGGGGCTGGCTTTTAGAATGTGATCGGAAAAAGGTCCATCATATAAAAGGGAAGGATAGGAAGTGAAGGTGTCTTCCAAATGATAAACTGCATCACCAAAAACACTTTGAAAATCTATTGTATTTATGATGCCGACCGTTTCCTTGCTCCATTTTCCTCCTTCTTCGTATTCGGCAGCAATGTTTCTGAGTGCGGCCGAAAGATCTGCTGCGCTTTTTTGCAGACTTATTAAATTATCTTTTTCGGTGCTTTCGATCGAGCCGCCTGAAACGGCCTTTTCGGCCAATGAGGCGGAATAATCACCGGCTTGAGAAAGGAATTTGTTTATCTGCTCCAGCGCTTGCCCATTGGATGGCAGAGCAGAAAGGTGGGCTTTGGCGGCGGTTGCATCCTTTAATATATCTGCCGATAGAGAGCTCAGAAAAGATGGCGAAGAAGCGTAGATCGCCTTTTCTAAGGAAATTTCAATGTTTTCAATTCCTGCGCACAGTTCGTCCAGAGAGTGCTGATAGGTGTTTTCGATATTTATTCTCAGCATTTTATTTTCGCGGCATTTAATGGCAATAAAACCGCCCAACACGGCAAATGCCGCCAAAACAAAAGTGATTATGCGTATAAGGCATCGTCCTCTAAGAAATTTATCTTTCATTCTGATCAGTTCTCCCTTTATGATGTTGTAATTATCGGCGGAATAGGAATTGCTTCGTAGTTTGATTATAAGACCAAAAAGATTTTTGGCGCCCTGCAATATAAGCAACCTGGGCATATCCATTCTCCTTTGACTCGGCTTGACATTATTCGTCAACAGAGTATAATTAGAAACATAGATTTGCTTGGATAACACTGATTATTTTGACATTTTTTATTAACATTATACCTAAAAGGATGAATAGTTATGGCAAACAACCATTTTTTTGCGATGCTTGGCCGAATGAAATATATTTGCAGATGGGGCTTAATGCGCAGCACCCGCACTGAGACATTAAGTGAACACACTTTGGATACTGCCTTTATTGCACATGCTCTTGCTGTGATAAAAAACAAGCGTTTCGGCGGAAGGCTAAACGTTGAGAAAGTGGTGCTTCATGCCCTTTATCACGATGCCACCGAGATCATCACGGGCGATCTTCCCACCCCCGTGAAATATTATGATAATGATATAAAGAAATCATATAAGCGCCTGGAGGCACAGGCGGGGGAAAGGCTTGCAAGGCTTTTGCCCGAAGATATGAGGGAAGAATTTGAATCTTATCTTGGTGCAGCTGATGACGAGACTGAAAAGATCGTTAAGGCCGCCGATAAGCTTTCGGCGCTTATTAAATGCAACGAAGAACTGCAAATGAACAACAGAGAGTTTGCTTGCGCTAAGGAAACTGTTCTTAGCTCTCTGGAACAAATGGATATGCCCGAACTTAAGGTGTTTATGGAAGAGTTTCTGCCTTCCTATGGGCTTTCTTTGGATGAGCAAAAGTAGAAATGCGGTGTAATTTTTTTGAAACTATATCGTAATCTTTGTGTAATTGACAAAACAGCATCAAAATTGTATTATATTGTAGAAGTATAATGTGAAATCTATCAGGCATTTTGCCGGAATGGAGTAAGCATATGGCAAACGATAAGAGATTGTGCATGGGGTGCATGAATCAGGTTGAAGACAACGGCCCCTGCGCAGTGTGCGGCTTTAATGAACTCACTGATAAAAATAGCGATGATCTTCTGCCGCTTCGCAGCCTTATTGCCAACAGATATATTGTTGGCTCGGTTGTGGAAACAAACGGCGAAGGCGTTACTTATAAAGGCTACGATTGCAACACCGATACGCAGGTTCGTATTCGCGAATATTATCCTGCTAATCTTTGCAAGAGAGATCCTAAGGGCAGGGTAGTGGCGAATCTGGGTGATGAGGCACCGTTCGAGGCAGGAAAGATTGCTTTTGAAGATCTTGCTAAAACTCTTTCTCACCTTAATGATCTTCCTGCACTTGTTCCTGTAACAGATATTATCAAGGAAAACGGAACGGTGTATTATGTTTCCGAATCTTTTGTTGGTATCACTCTTCGCGAGTTCCTTATGCGCAACAACGGCGCGCTTAAATGGGAGCAGATCAAGCCTTTGTTCCTGCCTATTATGTCCACCGTTAAGGCTCTGCACAGTGCAGGCGTTGTTCATATGGGTATTTCTCCGGACACAGTTATGGTCTGCCGCGATGGCAGGCTTCGCCTTGTGGGTTTCTGCATAAAAGAGGCCAGGACAGCCCGCAACAGCATAAACGGCCAGCTTTATCCCGGTTTTGCTGCTATTGAGCAGTATGGCACCGAAGGAGAAACGGGCCCGTGGACAGACGTTTACGGCTTTGCGGCCACAATATATCGCACGCTTGTTGGCAAT
>JAZRGE010000074.1:0-9653 GCA_045644025.1 Acutalibacteraceae bacterium
ATATTTTATCATAAAATGTTATGTTAACTAATTATGTAAACCGCAATATATAGGTTTTGCGGTTGCCTTTTTAAGGTGATCTACCTATATTTAGTTTTGAGATTAACAATTTCTTGATTTTGGAATCAAGATAATATAGAATAAAAATATAAAATTATTAGGAGAAATAAAAATGAGCTACAAAAATATTTTTCCCACGGATAAAAAATTCGGTTTCGGAGCTATGCGTCTCCCCTTCTCCGATGGATTGAAAGATTCCATGGAGATGTTTGATCTTTTTATAAACGAAGGTTTTACATATTTCGACACAGCCTACGTTTATGCAAAGGGCCAATCTGAAGAATTCATAAATCAGCTGCTCACCCAGAGGTATCCCAGAGAAAGCTACACGGTGGCCGATAAGCTTCCTATTTGGATAGCTAAATCGGATAATCTTTCTATGGAAGAGATATTCGAAACTTCTCTCAAGCGCACGGGGCTTGATTATTTCGATTATTATCTCGTTCATTCTATAGATAATGAAGGTCTAAAAGACGTGAATGAATACGGAGCTTGGGAGTTTGTTTCCAAACTTAAGGCCGAAGGAAAGGTAAAGCATATTGGTTTTTCTTTCCACGGTTCTCCCGAAACGCTGGAAACCATCCTTTCTAATCATCCCGAAATGGAGTTCGTTCAGCTTCAGATAAACTATCTCGATTGGGAAGACGGCGGTGTGCAATCCCGCAGATGCTACGAAATCGCAAGGAAATACGATAAACCTATTATTGTTATGGAGCCTGTTAAAGGCGGCACACTTTCCGTGCTTCGTCCCGAAATACTTGAAATGCTTAAGGAGATTGATCCAAACGCATCTCCTTCGGCTCTGGCAATCCGTTTCGCCGCTTCCCTTCCCGGCGTGGAGATGGTGTTGAGCGGTATGAGCACTATGGAGCAAGCTAAGGATAATCTTTCTTATATGAAGGATTTCGAGCCGCTCACAAAAGAGCAGATCGACAAACTTATTAAAATCGGAAAAAAGATTAGAGATATCCCCACTATTCCCTGCACCGGTTGCGACTACTGCAAGGAAGGCTGCCCACAAAATATTCCAATCTCCCGTTATATAAGATCCTACAATAATTATATTACATTTAATAATGTAGGACGCTTCAAGGGAGACGTTAGATGGATAAGCAGCGAAAATCCCGGTCCCGATACCTGCATTGGTTGCGGCGCTTGCGAAAGCGTGTGCCCCCAGCATCTGGAGATCGTCAACCATCTTAAAACAGTGAGCGAAGCATTCAAAAAATAAAAGAAGCCCGGATAGATCACTATCCGGGCGCTTTTTATATCGTGTTATTTTATGTCTTTTACAACTTCCTCGGGGGCATTATCCAGCATATAAGGATCCTTAAAGCAACGCTTAACAACCTTAA
This sequence comes from Acutalibacteraceae bacterium, assembly GCA_045644025.1. GTDB lineage: Bacteria > Bacillota > Clostridia > Oscillospirales > Acutalibacteraceae > JAZRGE01. The sequence goes on from JAZRGE010000074.1 coordinate 1,416, forward strand.
AGAAAGAAGAATAATAGTGGCCATCACAAATGCGTTCATCGCAGGACACGGCGTAATCTACAAGTTTGCGCTGAGTCACGTTTCCTTCGTCGTCGAGTGCGTATTCTGTCTTTTTAGCACCGTAGGAAATAAACACCGGCAAATTTCCGAAATTATAAAGGTGATGGAAAATAGGCGGAATACCCAAAGAGCCCATGGAAGTGAGGAACAGAGAACCGTGGAACGGGCTTAACTCAACCAAAGATTTGGGCAGCAGGCCGAAATAATCCAACAATTTAAGAAGCCATACGGCAAACTTAAGAAGAACGCCGGGAATAAAATGGAAAAGCTTTGCAATGCTATCGAAACCATTTTCCTTATCTTCCTTGGCTTCCATCACAGCGCTGTTGAATGCTTCGTAAACCTGATCGGCATTCCAATCGGGGGAGAAATGAACTTTAATGACAGTTTCGGGTGCGTTGAGAGCAAGCTCTTTTTTAACAACCATATTAACGGTGATTTTATTGCGGGCATAAACCCTTTGACCGCGAATAAAACGATTAACACCAGGTCGAGCGGCAACACCGCGAATATATGCTGCTAACAAAAAATGCACGAAACCAAAATTGCTAAGGCCTTGCTTTCTTTTTGCAAGAATATATTCTTCGGCCTTGCTCATATCAAAAGAATCTCTGAAAAGATTCATTGCACCGATTCTTGTTGGCATAATATAGGGGGAAACTGTGTCCATAGGATGAAGGCTTTTGATTCTTCTGCCTTCTTTTTGTAATTTGGGCATATGAGTTCTCCTTTTATTTATTTCTAAAATATTATACAATATTAAACAAATTATTACAAGAAAAATAATTGTGCGTTTTTTTAAAAAAGTACTTGCAATTTGATTAGTGGTGTGATATTATGGCAGATGCATTAGATTGCGCTTAAACCTATATAAGCGGAGTCAATGCCGAGAGATCGACATTGAAGCTGACAGTCCTCTGCCACTTTGCTTGGTTACGAATGTCTGAAAAAAATTAGGAGGATTTTACAATGGATGTCATCAAAAATCTTACAGCCGACCAGCTGAAGTCGGACGCTCCTCAGATCACCATCGGTGATACCGTTCGTGTACACGTTCGTATCCGTGAGGGCGAGAGAGAAAGAATTCAGGTATTCGAAGGCACAGTTATTGCTCGCAACAACAGCGGCATTTCCGCGACCTTCACCGTTCGCCGTGTTTCCTACGGTGTAGGCGTAGAACGTGTGTTCCCTGTTCACTCTCCCAATGTTGACAAAGTCGAGACCATCAGAAAAGGCCGCGTACGCAGAGCTAAGCTCTACTACCTGCGCGATCGTGTTGGTAAGGCTTCCAAAGTCAAGGAGAAAAAGTAAATATTTCAGCATAAAGGGGACAAAACAACTTGTCCCCTTTATTTTAATTTAGAACGGAGGTAGATTTATGGAAAACAACGATAAAATTGCCGAAAATCAAGTTTTGGCAAACAGTGAAAAACTTAGAAAATCGGTTTGGGAATGGATGGAGACAATCGTAATTTCCTGCCTTATTGTTGTTTTTGTGTTTACCTTTGTTTTTCGCACAGTGGGAATAGACGGAGATTCTATGCTCAACACTTTGGTAGATGGCGAGCGTGTTGTGATCTCTAATATCTTTTACACTCCCAAGCAGGGTGATATTGTTGTGATCTCCCGCAATTATGATAACGATTTACTCGATACAAGCGATTCCTCCTCCCCTATTATAAAGCGTGTGATTGCTGTTGAAGGGCAAAAAGTAGATATTGATTTCAAAAGCGGAATTGTTTACGTAGATGATGAACCGCTTAAAGAAAGCTACACTCGCACACTCACGAATCAGCCGGGAGATATTGAATTCCCCGTTGTTGTGCCCGAAGGCTGTGTTTTTGTGCTTGGAGATAATCGAAACGAATCGCTGGATAGCCGTTTTTCCTGGATAGGAGATCAAGGAATGATAGACAGGCGATATATTATGGGTAAAGCTATATTCAGAATATATCCCATAGATAAGGTAGGTAGCATCTATGGAGAATAACACACAAAATATTCAATGGTTCCCCGGTCATATGACAAAAGCCATCCGCGGAATGCAGAAGTTTCTTCCTTTGGTGGATGCTGTTGTGGAGATATGCGATGCAAGAGTCCCTATGGGAAGCCGCAACCCCGAGCTTAGCAAGATCATTGCCGGCAAACCTCACATCCTTTTAGTGAATAAATGTGATCTTGCCGATAAGGCTGCCAACGAGCTTTGGGCAAACGAGTTTAGAAGATGCGGCCAGGCCGCCGTTTTTATAGATGCGCGCACCGGAAACGGTGTTAATAAATTCGCTCCTGCCGTGAAGGAACTTTTAAGGGAAAAGACAGAACAGCTTAAGGCCAAAGGCATGGGCGGAAAGCCTCTCAGAATAATGGTTGCGGGCATTCCCAACGTGGGCAAATCATCCTTTATCAATAAGGTTGCTCCCAACGCCGCTGCAACTGTTGCCGATAGGCCCGGCGTTACCAGAGGTAACCAATGGTTTCGTGTGGATGCAGGCCTTGAATTATTGGATACACCCGGCGTGCTTCCTCCTAAATTTAATGATATGTATGTTGGTGAGCTTTTAGCATTCACAGGTGCTGTGAGAGATACAGTTGTGGATGTGGAAGATCTTGGCTACAAGCTTTGTGCTCTGCTTGCCGATAAATATCCCAACGCTATAAAAGAACGTTTTGGTGTTGAGCCTCAGGGTGAAACCATTGATATATTTGAGGCTATCGGCCGAAAGCGCGGAAAGATCGTGCGCGGAGGAGAAGTTGATTACGAGCGAACAGCCGTGATGCTCTTAGATGAATTCAGAGGCGGAAAACTGGGAAGAATCACACTTCAGTTCCCCAACGAGGAGAAATAATATGCCTGATTTAAGCTACGAAAGCCAAGCAAAAGCTTTGGGATATAATTTGATATGCGGAATCGATGAAGCAGGTCGCGGGCCATTGGCAGGCCCCGTTTGCGCTGCGGCAGTGATTTTGCCCGATGATTGCGTTATCGAAGGGCTGGATGATTCAAAAAAGCTGACCGAAAAAAAGCGTGAAGTTCTCTTCCCTATTATCATAGAAAAAGCTTTGGCATATTCTATCTGCTTTGGATCTGTGGAGGATATTGAGGCTAAGAACATTCTTGCCACAACAATGGATACAATGACTGCCGCTTTTAATTCCTTAAGCCCTGCAGCGGATTTTGCGCTGATAGATGGCAACGCTGCTCCAAAAGGAATCAATCCATGCCAAACTATTGTGAAGGGTGATTCCAAATCGCTTTCTGTGGCCGCCGCTTCTATTCTCGCTAAAGTTTCCAGGGATAGATTGATGCTGGAAATGGATAAAAAATATCCTGAATACGAATTCAGCAAACATAAAGGCTATGGCACAAAGGTGCATATAGATGCCATAAAAAAATACGGCCCCTGCGAAATACACAGACTTTCGTTTTTGAAAGGTATATTAAATGGATAAAAAGAAAATAGGCAATGCAGGCGAAAGCGCTGTTTGCCGTTATTTAAGGCTTAGAGGATATAAAATTATCTGCCGCAATTTCAAAACACGATTTGGCGAAATAGATATCATTGCACAAAAGGGTAAAATTATAGCATTTGTGGAAGTAAAAACCCGCAAAGTAAACAGCCGAGTTTCGGGCGTTGATGCCGTTGACGCCAAAAAGCAGCAGTGTGTGACAACCGCTGCCACGGAATATATTCAGAGAAATCGCGTGGAACTTCAGCCACGCTTTGATGTTGCCGAAGTGACAGATAAAAGAAAAATGTTCTTTAGGTTTAATATCAATTATATTGAAAATGCATTTTAATTAAATTAGGTATTGATTAAAAGTTCCTTTAGGTATAGAATAGTACCCAGTATGTTAAATGGTGGTGTCCCCAATGAATTTTTGTAGTACTAAAAATAATAAGATATCGGCAACTTCTGCCGAAGCAATCGTAGCAGGTATTGCTCCCGACGGTGGCCTTTACGTGCCCGAAAGTATGCCTTCTATCGATATTTCCATGGAAGATTTTGCAAAGCTCACCTATCCTCAGCGCGCAAAGCTGGTTCTTTCCAAATTCCTCACCGATTTCACCGATGAAGAGCTGGAAAAATGCGTTAATTCTGCATATATCGGAAATTTTGATAACGACGAACCTGCTCCTGTTAAGACATTGGCAGACGGTGTGAATGTGCTGGAATTGTGGCATGGCCCCACCTGCGCGTTTAAGGATATGGCTCTGCAGATCCTTCCCCATCTTCTCACAACTTCTGTTAAGAAAACAGGAAAAGACAGCAAAACCGTGATCCTTGTAGCCACTTCCGGAGATACAGGCAAGGCTGCTTTGGAAGGATTTAAGGATGTTGAGGGCACGTCTATCATCGTTTTTTATCCCAACAACGGTGTCAGCCCCATGCAGAAGCTGCAGATGGACACCCAAAAGGGTGATAACGTTTACGTTTCGGCTATCAACGGCAATTTCGACGATGCACAGACAGGTGTTAAGCGCATATTTAACAGTTCTGAGGCTGTGAAAAGACTTGCCGAAAATAATATGAGTTTCTCCAGTGCCAACTCTATCAACTGGGGCAGACTTGTTCCTCAGATCGTTTATTATTTCTCTGCCTGTGCCGATCTTATTGCTAAAGGCACCGATGCTTCGGAAGGCATTAATTTCTGTGTGCCCACAGGAAATTTCGGCAATATTCTTGCCGCATATTATGCTAAGCTTATGGGTGCTCCCATCGGAAAGCTCATCTGTGCTTCCAACAGCAACAACGTGCTTACAGATTTTATAAACACCGGCGTTTACAATCGCAACCGCCAGTTCCGCACCACTATTTCTCCTTCTATGGATATCCTCATTTCCAGCAATCTGGAAAGATTTGTTTATAATCTTTGCGGCAATGATTCCGGCTTTGTTTCTGCGATTCAGAAGGATCTCGCCATTTGCGGCAGATATGATATCACCAATGCTATGCAGGCCGAAATGAGAAACCATCTCTACGGCGGCTTCTGCGACGATGCAACAACCCTAAAAACTATCGGCGAAACATATTCCGAGCTGGGATATTTGCTTGATACTCACACCGCTGTTGCGATGTCCGTTTATAGGGATTATGTAAAGCAGACAGGAGACAATCGACCTGCTGTGATCGTTTCAACAGCAAGCCCCTTCAAGTTCTCCAACAGTGTGCTTAATGCTATCGGCGGCGAAAATTGCCAAAACGAGCAAGATGCTGTTCGCAAGCTTTCCGAAACAACAGGTTTACCTATCCCCGCCCCTATTGCTGCCGTTATGGAAACATCGCCCCGCTTTAATAACGTGTGTGCTAAAAATTCTATGTTTGAGGCCGTTTGCAATTATCTTGAAATATAAAATAATGCCGGCGAGAAATCGTCGGCATTATTTATTATCTGTTTGATCTAAAGGATGAGCAAACCGTTTCTTCTTCGCATATAGCGTTTCTGTTTCCGATCTGCACCGTTCCCACCGTGCAGCAGTTATCGGTTGTGTGGTGAGCGCAATTTTCCACAGAACACTTAATTCCGCAGTTCACACAACCGTGTTCATCGGTATATTTCTTTTTGTCCATCATAATTTCTCCCTTCGTTTTATGCGACAAATTGTCCCTATTATCTTTCCCCAAAAAATCGATTATATTTAGGAGAATAAGCAATGGCACTATTTGCTATATCCGATCTTCATCTTTCTTTTTCATCGGAAAAACCGATGGATATTTTCAAAGGTTGGAATGATTATGTAAACCGAATAGAGTCGAATTGGCGACGTATGATCTCTCCCGAGGACACAGTGGTTATCCCCGGCGATTTTTCCTGGGCACTCAAGCTAGACGACACACTTGCTGATTTCAAATTCTTGGAATCTCTTCCCGGCAAAAAGCTGCTTTTGAAGGGAAATCACGATCTTTGGTGGTGTACAATATCCAAGATGAAGAAATTCCTTGCCGATAACGGCATCGAAAGCGTAGATTTCGTGCACAACAATTCATTTCAGGTGGGAGAAAAAGCCGTGTGCGGAAGCAGAGGTTGGTTCGACGACGGAGAGCCGCTTTCCGCAAAGCTTATTGCAAGAGAAGCAGGAAGATTGCGTACGTCTATTGAATCCGCAAAGCAAACCGGCTTGGAGCCTGTTGTTTTCCTGCATTATCCGCCCGCCTATGCAGGCGCTATCTGTGAAGAGATATTCAACGTTTTGGAAGAGGAAAATATTAAACTTGTTTATCACGGGCATATCCACGGCTCTTCTCTGTTATCCTGGGCGCACAACGGTGTTCAATGCAAGTTGATCTCCTGCGATTGCATTGATTTTACACCTGTTTTGATATCGAAAAACTAACGGAAAAAATTTTGTATTTTTTTAGTTTTTAATATGGCATTTTATAATATTATGTGTTATAATATGGCGTAATATCTTTGAAAAAATTTCGGAGGGTTCAAAATGGCATTAAAAAATTCCAAAAAAGTAGAAACAAACAGATATGAGCTGGAGATCTCTATCGATGCTGCTGCATTCGAAGAGGCAGTTAGCGCTGCTTATAAGCAGAATGCAGAAAAAATCAGCATTCCCGGCTTCCGCAAGGGCAAGGCTCCCCGCAAGATGATCGAGAAAATGTATGGCGAAGGCGTTTTCTATGAAGATGCTCTCAATATTCTTTACCCCGATGCTGTTGAAGCTGCTGTTGCAGAAGCAGGCCTGGAGCTTGTAGGCGATAAGATCGATACAGATATCACCTCCATCGGCGCAGATGGCGTGGAGTTTAAGGTAACTGTCACCGTTAAGCCCGAAGTAAACGTTGGCGAATATAAGGGTGTTAAGGTTGAGAAAGCTTCCGTTGAAGTAACTGAGGACGAAATCCAGAACGAACTCAACCGCCTTGCAGAGAGAAACGCTCGCGTTATCACCGCAGATCGCGCTGCTCAGAACGGCGATATTGCTGTTATCGATTTTGAGGGCTTTGTTGATGGCGTTGCATTCCAGGGCGGCAAGGGCGAAGGCCACGATCTCACTCTCGGTTCCGGCCAGTTCATCCCCGGTTTTGAAGATCAGATCGTTGGTCACGTTGCCGGCGATGAATTTGATGTAAACGTCACCTTCCCTGCCGAGTATCATGCAGATGAGCTTGCAGGCAAAGAAGCCGTGTTCAAAACAAAGCTTAACGAAGTTAAAGTTCGTGAACTTCCCGCTATGGATGATGATTTTGCCAAGGATGTTAGCGAATTCGATACTCTGGATGAACTTAAGAACGATATTAAGGAAAAGACCGCCAAGAGAAAAGAAAACGCAGCCGATAATCAGATCGAATCCGATCTTCTTGAGCAGCTCATTGCCTCTCTCGAAGGCGAGATTCCCGAAGTAATGTATGAGCAGAAGATCGATGAAAGCCTCAGAGATTTCGATTATAGGCTCCGTATGCAGGGTATGTCTCTCAATGATTACGTTAAATATACCGGCGGAGATATCACCGCTATGCGCGATAGCTTCCGTGAGCAGGCCGAAAAGCAGGTTAAGATGCGCCTTGCTCTTGAAAAGGTTGCTCAGCTTGAAGGCATCACCGCTTCTGATGAAGACGTTGCTGCTGAAATCAAGCGTCTTGCCGAAATGTACAACGTGAGCGAGGAGCAGGTTAAGGCTTCCGTTCCCACAAGCGAGATTGCAAAAGATCTCGTTGTAGGTAAGGCTGTTGATGTGATTAAAGCTGCCGCTGTTATCACAGAAAAGAAGGCTGCTAAAAAGTCTACCGCAAAGAAAACAGCTGCCAAGAAGGCAGAAGATGCTGAATAATTGTTTATAAATTCAATTTTCGGCTCATAATATATCCTCGGAGGTGCTTTGATTGAATATGAATACAATACCTTACGTTATTGAACAAACCAGCCACGGTGAGCGTTCTTACGATATCTTTTCCAGATTGCTTAACGATCGCATCATTATGTTGAACGATCAGGTGGATAACACATCAGCCAGCCTTATTATCGCACAGATGCTTTACTTGGAAGGTCAGGACCCCGATAAGGATATCAACTTTTATATTAATAGCCCCGGCCGATCGGTTTCGGCCGGTATGGCTATTTATGATACCATGCAGTATATCAAGTGCGACGTTAGCACCATCTGCATCGGTATGGCCGCAAGCATGGGTGCTTTCCTTCTTGCAGCCGGTGCCAAAGGCAAAAGATAT
>JAZRGE010000075.1:0-8720 GCA_045644025.1 Acutalibacteraceae bacterium
AGGATTTTTACTACGATCTTCCCACTGAACTTATCGCACAGACCCCTCTTAAAAATAGGAGCGGGACCAGACTGCTTATAATCGATAGGGAAACAGGCGATATCACCCACGGCACGTTCACGGATATCGTGAGCCATTTAAGGGCAGGGGATTGCCTTGTGCTCAATGATACAAAGGTGCTGCCCGCGCGTATTTTCGGCCGCAGAACAGACACAGGTGCCGTGGTTGAATTCGTGCTTCTGAAGCAGAAGGGTGAAAACATCTGGGAATGCATTGCAGGGCCGGGAAAGAAGGCCAGGGAAGGCCACGAGTTCACATTTTCACAGCGCCTTTCGGCAAAGGTTACGAACGTGCTGGAAGATGGCAATCGTATCCTTGAGTTTAATTGCGACGGCAATTTCTACGAAGTGCTGGACGAAGTGGGACAGATGCCCCTGCCGCCCTATATCACCGAGAAACTGCAGGACCAGACAAGATACCAGACTGTTTATGCCGATCATCTCGGCTCGGCCGCTGCACCCACAGCCGGATTGCATTTCACCGAAGATCTGCTTAAAGAAGTGGAAGCGAAGGGTGTGAAGATATGCAGAGTCACACTTCACGTAGGTTTAGGCACATTCCGCCCCGTGAAGGTTGATAAGATAGAAGATCATAAGATGCACAGCGAATCTTATTTTATTTCGGAAGAAAGTGCAAAATTGCTCAACGAAACAAAGGCTGCAGGCGGCCGCATTATTTGCGTGGGCACAACATCCTGCCGCACTATTGAGAGCGCTGCCGCTAAGGGAGATTTTGCTCCCGTGGCCGATGATACAAGTATATTCATCTACCCCGGCTATAAATTCAAGGCGATGAACGGCCTTATCACAAATTTCCACCTGCCCGAAAGCACGCTTATAATGTTGGTTTCGGCCTTTGCAGGCTACGATACCACAATGGAAGCCTATAGGCAGGCTGTGGAGCAGAAATACAGATTTTTCAGCTTCGGCGATGCAATGCTGATTATTTGATAGGAGAATATTATGCTTAAAATTCTTAAAACCGAAGGCAGAGCCCGTAGGGGAGAGCTCACCACAGCTCACGGCGTGGTGCAGACACCTGTCTTTATGAACGTGGCAACCTCGGCCGCAATAAAAGGCGCTGTGGCAGCGGAAGATCTTAAGACTCTAGGTTGCCAGATCATGCTTTCCAACACGTATCATCTGCACGTGCGCCCCGGAGACGAGCTTATCGGCAAACTGGGCGGTGTGAGAGAGTTCGCGGGCTGGAAGGGCCCTGTGCTCACCGATAGCGGTGGATTTCAGGTGTTTTCGTTGGCATCGCTTCGAAATATCACCGAGGAAGGCGTTACCTTTGCTTCCCATGTTGACGGCAAGCGCATATTCATAGGTCCCGAGCAATCTATGCAGATCCAATCCAATCTGGGTTCCACGATAGCTATGGCCTTTGATGAATGTGTGGCCAATCCTTCCACCTATGAGTATGTGAAGGAATCTCAGGCCAAGACGGTGCGTTGGCTTAAGCGATGCAAGGAAGAAATGGCAAGGCTCAATGCATCCGGCAAGGCTGTGAATCCGGAGCAAAAACTTTTTGGTATCAATCAGGGTGGTGTTTATGCCGATCTGCGAATAGAAAATATGAAGGCTATTGCCGAGCTGGATTTGCCCGGCTATTCTATCGGCGGTCTTGCTGTGGGCGAAACGGCCGACGTGATGTATGATATTATCGATCACGTGCAGGAATATATGCCTAAAGAAAAGCCTCGCTATTTAATGGGTGTGGGCACGCCCGTGAATATTATTGAGGGCGTTTGGCGCGGTATTGATATGTTTGATTGCGTTATGCCCAGCCGAAATGCACGCCACGGACATCTTTTCACCCACGATGGAATTATTAATATCAACAACGAGAAATATAAAGATGATCTTGATCCCATCGAGGTAGGTTGCCAATGCCCTGCCTGCCAAATGCATTCCAAGGCATATATCCGCCACCTGCTTAAGAGCGGAGAGATGCTGGCATCCCGATTGATGGTGATGCACAATCTTTATTTCTATAATAATCTTATGGCAGAGATCAGGCAGGCTTTGGATGAAGGTAGGTTTGAGCAGTATTATCGTGAACAAACTGTTAAACTTGGCCGTAGAATATAAAATCACTTGCAAACCAACAATTGCTTGTGTATAATAAGCATAATTTGTTTTTGGAGGAAAATTAAATGGATTGGACTACTTTGGGAACACTTCTTTGGTTTGGTGTAATTATCCTTGTGATGTATTTTGTGATGATTCGCCCCCAGAAGAAAAAACAGAAAGAAGAGCAGAAGATGCGCGAAAGCCTGCAGATCGGTGATGAGATCGTCACCATCGGTGGCATTATCGGCAGAATCGTTTCTATTAAAGACGATACTCTTATTATTGAATCTCCCGATCACAGCAAGATTCAGATCTGCAACTGGGCTATCCAGAAAAACAACACCATTCACGAATAATTTATTATCTTTCCGAATATTAATTACCGAAGTCTTTTTATGGGGGATTCGGTATGGAAAAATATTCGGGCAGCTCTAAGCTTGCCGGTATTCAATGGCAATCGGTGGCTTTGGGAGCGGGCATAGGTGTTGCCGCCACAATGATATTTATGCTTATCTTTGCGGTGGTGCTGGCATCGGTGGATCTGTGGGAAGGCGCTCCGAGGCTTATTTCCTCTATGTGCCTTGGTATAGGTGCTTTGCTGGGCGGTTTTGTAGCCGCCAAGCGTAATTGCCAAAAGGGCCTCTTTGTGGGTCTTGCCACGGGCGGAGCGGTGTTTTGTGCCTTTGCCTTGGTGGCGCTCATTCTTGGCTCCGATGTGGGCGTGATGTTTATCGTTCGCCTTGCAGTAGCTATAATAAGCGGCGCTGTGGGCGGTGTGCTTGGCATTAACCTTCGCCCAAAAAGAAGATATGTTTAGAAAAAAGCCACGCAGCAATGCGTGGCTTCTTTGTTTATTTTGCTGAAAACAATTAAATATATTTGTGTAAAGAGCCTATAGAAAAATGATGATAGAGAGTGCTATAATCCAAAATATGATTATGAAATTTATAATTGGAGTATTTTTGCATCTGATAACAAAGGAGAATGCGTTGTGAAAACAATGAAGAAAATTACAGGTTTTATTTTGTGCCTGGTAATTGTGTTCACTTTAGTGGCTCCCGGTATTGCCGCCGGTGCCGCTAAGGTAATCGAGCATCACTTAATCATGCCCGATGATTTCGACACAATAGGAACCTGGAAACTTTCAACAGATGATTTAGCATTTAATAGCACCACACTTCAGGGCGAGGAGTGGCGCGATACCTCTAATGTAAGGCCTGCGGTTGCTACAGTTACTGTAGAGACAGCGGGTGAATACACCCTGTGGGTGCACGCAAAGGTGCAAAACATACCGCCAACTCAGGCCAGCTCCTGGTTGTTCCAAGCTGCCGTAGATGGTAATGTGTTTGATACCATACACGGCGGCGGCAATAGGCCTGCCAAGGTGTTTGAGTGGGAAAAATCCGGCACTATCACTCTGGAGGCTGGTACTCACGAGATCAGCCTTATCGATACCTATGCCGACTGGCCCAGGTGCGATGCCCTTTTCCTTACTAATGATGCAGAATTAGTTCCTTCTGATGATTATGCAACTCTTCTGGAGCAGGCTGCTTCCGGCGGTGTTGTTGAAGAAACTGAATATATCTACGTGGATAATACTGATGCAAATGCTCAGAAAAATGGCCCCGAAGCAAACTGGGCAGAGTATTCTCTTGATTCTGCTTACGGCGGTGGCTATTTTGCCGCCACAGGTAATGGCTCGGATATAGTATCTTTTGCCTGGCCGATTGTTCCCGATAAGGCGGGCTACTGGGCTGTGGATGTGTTTATTCCCGAAGCTCCTGCAGATAAAGAAATCAGCAATAATGTTACATACGAAATAAGCACAAAAAGCGGATTGAACAATGTTGTGATTGATCAAAGCGCAAACAGCGGCTGGGTTCGCCTTGGTATTTATGGATTTTCTGCCGACGGCACAGAGAGGATTTCCGTTGCTCCCGAAAAGAATGGAACCGATTGGGTGCTTGTGGATGCAGTTCGTATGAACTTTCTTGGCGATTATAATCCCGAAACAACTATAGTTGTGGATAACGAAGATGCAGAAAATACAGTGCGCACCGGCTCTTTCCCCGGTGTTTCCGGCAAGGGTTGGATAGGTGAGTCCACCTATCGCCCGGGTTTTATAGGCGAAAACTATTATTCTATGCGCGAAGGCGATAGTGAGGCTACTTTTACCTGGAAATTTAAGGTGCCCAAAGCAGGATACTACGATGTGGCTATAAATCTTCCCGACGGTGCCAGCGGTGAAGCATTGGCTTCTGCTGTATCTTATGAAATATATGGCCATAGCGAAACAGTTAACGTAACCATATCGCATAATCAGCCTGCAGGGTTTATTTCCCTTGGAAGATGCTATTTTGAGGCTACAAACGAAGCAGTGGCGCTGCTTAAGATTATCGGACCGACAGAAGGTGCCTGCATGGTAGATGCTGCAAAAATTGAATTCGTAGGCGAAGACCTTGAAGCCAATAAGGGATATTATCAAATAGATCTCAACGATCCTAAGCAGACTATTCTCGGCCTTGGCGTGGAGATCCAGAGTGACTCGCTGGGCTCCGGCAACACAATGGATGCCAACGATACCAGCGGACATTCCGTTCCTCACGATCTAACCGAAAGTGAGCGCGAGCGTTTTTATTCCGATTTGCTCACAGGCTTCCGCTACGTGCGCCTTGCCGGCGGCCTTTTCTATCGCGGAACCGATGCCGAAGGAAAACATTTGGTGGAGCGTTGGGATACCCAGGATGAAGAACTTGCCGAAATGATCGAGAAATCGGGTGTTGAGGGCTTTAATCTTGAGTTTTGGTCTCCCACACCTTATTTCAAATCCAACGGCGAGTATCACGGCGGAAAGCTTAAGTGCTTTGATGAAAATTGGGAATACTACGGCGATGAAGAAAAGACCAACGAATTCCTTACGGAATTTGGTGAGACTATTATTGCCGATATCCGAAGAATGAAGGAAGACGGGCTTCCTATAGTGCAGTTTAGCTTGCAGAACGAACCTGATTTGACAAGCGTTTACGGCACATATTCTTTCTGCTATTACGATGAAAATGCGGGCGATTATTATAAGGCATGTTGCGTTCTGCTTCCTATGCTTAAGGAAGCCTTCCCTGAGCTTAAGATCCATGTGAACAGCTGGAACGGCCAGCATTCTTCGTCTGCTTGGAAGATAAAGGATAATGCCGAAGTTTTGGCCTGCGTTGATATGTGGTCTTTCCACACCGTTGGCTACAACTCCGATAAAATGATCGAAGAAAGCGAATCAAATTTCAATTACGGAACAAACGGTAAACCTGTTTTCAATGCTGAGTTTGAGTATCAGCCCAGCAACTTTACAGGTCAATACGATTTCCGCTTTGTAAATACTACACAGGCTATAATGAACTGGATGGTATTTGAAAATTCTCCCACATGGTATTGGCTCCATGCTCTTAAGCCCTTGGGCAACGAAGAGTCTATCGGCTACAGCCTTGGTATGTGGCGTAAGAGCGGCGATGCCACACAGTATAGCTTCAGCAGCGAAGAACAGACTGAATATTGGAACTCTGTGGAAGAGAAGACCTGGGCCTATAACTATCCCAACTACAACGCTCTTCGCGGATTCCTTGAGTTTATGCCTTGGGATTCCGTGCGCTACAACGTTGTGGAAGATGAGACTCGCCTTGATCAGCGTATTATGGCTTGGAAGACACCCGAAGGCAAATTGGTATTTGCTGTCACCAACCGCGACAGTTCTGCTCCCTTCACATTCAACGTTGATACAGGCCTGGATAACGCAACCTTCAAGGGCTATGCTCTCACAGCTTATGCCGAAGAAATGGTAGAACTCGGCACACAGGAAGGCAATGTGGAGACCACATTGGATGCATATTCCGTTCAGTTCTGGGTGGAAGAGGAGTCTGCTCCCCAGATCAATTCCTATTTTATCCCTCCCACCGGTTTCTTCCCCACAGGCAGCTGGAATATTATGGAAGATAAAATAGCGTATGGCGGCGTAGCTTTTGGTGGTTCTCAAACTATTGTTGCCGGCACAGGCAGCGATGCCGAAGCTACTTTGGAGAATGTTCCTGCCGGTACATATAGGGTATGGATTCATGCCAAGGAATTCCCCAACCAGCCCAACCAGGCTCACTCCTGGCAATTTAAGGCAAAGGTTAATGGCGAAGAACTTCCCGTTATCTTTGGCGGCGGCGGAAAGGATATGCCGAGTAGCGCGTATGTTTGGGAAGACGGCGGCACCGTCACTCTTAACGAAGGCACCAACATTATATCCCTTGTGGATGCTTGGTGCGACTACGCAAAGTGCGATGCGGTTTATATCACAAATGATCTTGAACTGGATCCCTCTTCTTATTCGATGGAAACATTGGAGAGCGAATCCAACGTGATCGAAGTGGAAATAGATAATATGGAAGACTTTACGATCACAGATGAATACGCAGGCGGAAACATTGTTGTGGTTTCCAAGATGAACAACAGCATTTCGCTGGATAATAAGGTGGATTCGGAAGAAGGCAGCGAACCTTATTTCTACTGGAACTTCCAGGCCACCAGCGATTCCGATCGCACCGTTACCTTTATGTTTAATCAAGGTAAGAATTATAAAACTTCAATTATTGGCGATAACCACAAGCTTGTTTATTCTACCGACGGCGGCAAGACATGGCGCTATATGGCTTCGGTGAACACAACCACCTTTACATACACCTTCAAAGCCGGCGAGACAGTCCGCTTCAGCAACGTGCTGCCCTATGTTTTGGATGATTACAACGATTTTGTAGCGATTTATGAAGATTATGAAAACGTTGAATTTACCACCCTTAGGGAGAAGGCTGTAGAAATAGGCCTTTCTACCGGTGAAGTTACTTTCCGGTCTCAGGAAGGCAGAGAGATTCCTCTTGTTGTTATCGGTAATCAGAACGCCGAGAAGTGCATTGTTTACACATCCAGACACCATGCTTGTGAGACTATAGGTTCCTATACTCTTGAAGGTATGATGAAGTATATGCTGGAAAGCGCCGGTGAGGATTTCCTCGATAAGTATTGCATCTATGTAGTGCCTATGGTGGATATCGATGGCGTGGAAAATGGTGAGCAGGGCAAAGGCAGGGGAGGCCAGGATCACAACCGTGATTATGTGGCAATGAATTACCCCGAGACAACTGCAATTATTACCTTTTTCACAGAGGTGTTTAAGACAAAGGATCTGAAGGTTTTCCTTGATTCTCATGCTCCCGGCAGCGTGACAACCGGATTGGGCAACCACCTTTCCTATGGAGCAACGGATGATGGTAATCCATTCGGTACACAGGATATGGAGATCGAAAGCGAGCCTAAAATACTTAATTTCTCTGCCATCCTTGATGAAATTGAGAACGCCGATTCTTCTGCCGATAAACTGACATATAATCCCAATAACGCCTGGCGAGCCTACGGAGAGCCCAGTATGGCCAGAGTTTGGTTCACCTTGCAGGGAGCCGAGCTTGCAACAACACTTGAAACTTCCTTTACCGCTACACCCAACGATCATTATCCCGATAATACATCTCGTTGGGGTGAGCAGTTAAGCGAAGCTGTTGTGGAATATCTTGCAACATATGATGTTGAGCCTGTTGTAAAATACGAAGTAGTATTCAAGGATTGCAACGGAAACGAGATTGCAAAAGCAGAAGTAGCCGAAGGCGACATTGTTGGCGAAGCATCGGTTCCTGCGATTCCTGCAAGATACGGCTATGTGCCCACCGGCTGGTCTTACGACGTGAATATGCCCATCATGGCCGACACAGTGATCACCGCCCTTTATGAAAAGGACGAGACCATGATCTACGAGATAACAATACCCGAAGGCACCTGGATCACCAATCCCAGGGAAGATTATAAGTATAATTATAACGATAGGGTAGTTATCCAAACAGCCCCCGAAAGAGACGGGGTGAAGTTCTCCTACTGGAAGTTTAACGGCGGTATCTTCAGCTATTCCAGAAAGATATCCTTCCTCACTTTCGGAGACGTTGAGATTGAAGCTGTTTACGGCGCAGAGGTAGAGAACAAGGTTGTGGCCTTTGTGGATAGCAATCCCACTGTGACCGATCATAAGAACGGCAAATATGATATGCATATAATGGGTGTTGTTTATGCATACGAAGGCAACGTAAGTGAGATCGGCGTATTGCTAGCCCCGGGCGAGTGCACAGCCGAAGATATGATCAACGGCGTTGTTAGAACTGTGAAGATGCCGGCCAATAAGGCAACTGTCGGAAGCCAGTTTGTCTACACCGTGAAGAACATAGCTTATGATAGTGTGAGAACAGCTATGACCTACGTGGTAATTGATGGCGTGACCTACTACAGTGATACGACATGCACGGCAGTAGTTGAAACACCGGAATACGGCGGTGGAGAGATCGTGGACGGTGAATCACCCGACCCCTTCAACTAATCCTAATAAAAAGCCACTCGATATTCGAGTGGCTTTTTTATGTGATTGTTGACATTGCCTTGTTGCGGATTTATAATTAAAACACAAAACGTTATTAAGTCGGTGGGAGCAAAAATGGAACCAAAAGAGTATATTGTGGC
>JAZRGE010000076.1:0-1508 GCA_045644025.1 Acutalibacteraceae bacterium
CCCGTCATCTTCTTCAAATTCTTCAAACCATTCTGCCAAAATATCTTGTGTGATTTGAGAGATGGGCTTTCCTTTATCATATGCTTCCATAAATTTTTCGTATGTTTCGCAGAATGTATCGCTTTGTGAAACTCCAGTGCCCCAATTACCCATAAAATCACCTCTTTTATTTATTATAGCAAAAATAAAGTTCTTTTGCAACAGATACAAAAATCCGCCCAAATTTCTTCGGGCGGATAATTTTTGTTTTGAATCCTTGCAATTACTTGTTTTCGATGGCCGCTTGTGCTGCAGTAAGGCGGGCCGTGGATTATCCCAATTTGATTTCGAAAAGATCATCAAAGGAAATTGTTGTATCCACTATCTTCACGTATTTCTTGCGGGCGCTGATCTCGGCCACGAGGCCGCGCTTTTTTATATATTCGCCGCTATCGTAATAAACGGCTTCGGCCATAACCCCCGGAGCAAGAAGGTGCAGCACACGATCGTTTTCGGCCGCTAAATCCTGCGAGACGAGCTTTTTATCCACCAGCACCCTTTGCCGTTCCTTGCGCATTAAAGCCGCTGTGAGCCCTTTTAGGGGCGAAAACGGGGCAAATTGCTTAGCGCGCTCTGCCACGGGCATCTTCACTCTTTGTTTACTCACCACTCTTATGCCCCCCTATCTGTTTGTTTCGCGCCATTGTGGTGGCCGCCTTTTCCAGGTTCATGCCCTTCACGATAGCGTTTTTGCCAAACTTCTTTTTTATGCCTATCACGGTCTTTTGCAGTTCGTGATTTCGGGCAGTATCCACAGGGTCATCAAAAAAGCTAAGCTGGAAGCTGCCCTCGGGCACAATGCGGTTGCAGGTAAGATTTATTCGGCGCACCGGCTTGTTCCTTTGGGTTATCTGCTCGTAGAGCTTCACCACCAGCGGAATAGCAATTTCATCGGAATTGGTGGGCTGTGGCATCTTCACCGTGCCTTTATCGGGCGGCAAAGCAAGACCATTGGAATAGCCCACCTGAAGGGTGATAGATTCGGCAACCATTCCCGTATCCACCAACTCAAGGCACATCAGATCCACCATTTCCTTCACGATAAGGCGCGCTTCGGCAAAGGTGTAATCCCGCATGAGCACCTGGCCACTGGCAAGGCAGTTAGTCTTGGATTTATAAGATTTTATATGAGATATTTCGGTAGGCTCTCTTCCCCATGCGTGATCTATAAGCAGCTCGGCATCAATGCCAAACCATGAATAAAGCAGATCTTCATCGGTGGCGGCGATATCCCCCATTGTGTAGATTCCGGCTCTCTCCAACCGTCTGGCCGTGCCTGCGCCTATGCGCCAAAAGTCTGTGATAGGCCTATGATCCCATAAAGTGGCCTTATAGCTCTCTTCATTCAGCACACCTATAAAATCATCGGCGTGCTTTGCGGTGATATCCAAGGCAATTTTGGCAAGATACATATTAGTGCCGATTCCGCAGGTGGCGCGCACGCCCACCTTTTCCAGCACGTCGGCCAT
>JAZRGE010000077.1:0-26491 GCA_045644025.1 Acutalibacteraceae bacterium
TATCTTAAGGATCTCAACGAGATCGGTGCTTGCCGTATGTGCGTTGTTGAGGTTAAGGGTGCAAGAAGCCTTGCCACCGCTTGTGTTTACCCCATCAACGAAGGCATGGAAGTTTTCACCAACACTCCCAAAGTTCAGAAGGCCAGGAAGACAACTCTTGAGTTGATCCTTTCTACCCACGAGCGCAAGTGTCTTTCTTGTTCTCGCAGCGGCCAGTGCGAGCTTCAGAGGCTTTGCAACGAGCTTGGTGTTGACGACGAGACTAGATACGAGGGCGCAAAGCTCCACTACGAGCTGGATACCACATCCGCTCACATGATCAGGGACAACAATAAGTGTATCCTTTGCCGCCGCTGCGTAGCTGCCTGTAAGGCTCAGCACGTTGGTGTCATCGGTGCCAACGATCGCGGCTTCGATACTGCTATCGGTTGTGCCTTCAACAACGATCTTGCCAATGTTGCTTGCGTATCCTGCGGCCAGTGTATTGTAAACTGCCCCACAGGTGCTCTCCGCGAGAAGGATGAGACCGATAAGGTCTTCGAGGCTATCGCAGATCCCACAAAGCACGTTGTTGTGCAGACTGCTCCTTCTATCCGCGCTACTCTCGGTGAGTGCTTCGGTATGGAGATCGGCACTGATGTAACAGGCAAGATGGTTTCTGCTCTGCGTATGCTGGGCTTCGATAAGGTGTTCGACACTGATTTCTCTGCCGACCTCACCATTATGGAAGAGGCTCACGAGTTCCTGGATAGAGTTAAGAACGGCGGCAAGCTGCCCCTTATCACTTCCTGCTCTCCCGGTTGGATCAAGTTCTGCGAATACTATCATCCCGAATTGCTGGATAATCTTTCTTCCTGCAAATCTCCCCAGCAGATGTTCGGCGCCGTTGTGAAGACATACTACGCCGAAAAGAACGGCATCGATCCTAAGGATATCGTTTCCGTAAGTATCATGCCCTGTACTGCTAAGAAATTTGAGGTTGGCCGTGATGATCAGGCTGCTGCAGGTGTGGCCGATGTGGATATCGCACTCACCACCCGCGAGCTTGCCAATATGATCAAGCGTGCCCAGATCCAGTTCACCGCTCTGCCCGATAGCGATTTCGATCATCCTCTGGGCGAGTCCACCGGTGCAGGCGTTATCTTCGGCGCCACCGGCGGTGTTATGGAAGCTGCTCTCCGCACAGCTGTGGAGACTCTTGAGGGCAAATCCCTTGATAAGGTAGAGTTTGATGTTGTTCGCGGCACCGATTCTATCAAGGAAGCCACCCTTAACGTTGCAGGTATGGATGTAAACGTTGCTGTTGTAAGCGGCCTGGAGAGCGCACATCAGCTGCTCAAGAAGGTTGAAAGCGGCGAAAAGAACTATCACTTCATCGAGGTTATGTGCTGCCCCGGCGGCTGTGTAAACGGCGGGGGTCAGCCCATCCAGGATGCAGCAGTTCGCAGCTTTGTGGATCTTAAGAAGCTCCGCGCAGCAGCCCTTTATAAGGCAGACGAAGCCAAGGCTATCCGTAAGTCTCACGAGAATCCCGAGATCATCGCTATCTATAAGGAATACTTCGGTGAGCCCGGCAGCCATAAGGCACACGAGATTCTGCACACCACCTATGTGAACCGTTCTAAGGACGCTCTCAAATAATTAACTTTTGTAAAAATCGTCCCTGCCTTTGGTGGGGACGATTTAACCCAATTCATTTTTTGCTTGACAAAGCAGGATAGCATATATATAATAATGTGAGGTGAATGTATGACTTTGGATCTAAAGGTTCTTTTTTCCGCTAAGGAAAAGGAGCTGCCCTTCAGCTTCGATCTGGATATGTCCGATGTGGATTTTTCTGGCGAAAATCCCTTTAAGAAGCCTGTTTTAGTGGAGGGCAAAATAGAATCTGTTGCAGACACAGTTTGCCTCTCGGCAAAATGCACCGCTACCTATTCCGCCGCCTGCCATCGATGCGGAGAGGATTGCGAAAAGGCATACATTGTAAATCTCAGCTATGTGCTGGTCACAGAGCTTGCAGGCGAGGAGCAGGATCATATAATCACTGTTCCCGAAATGGAGATCGATCTCGGTGAGCTTTGCCGAGAAGAGGTCATCCTGGGCGTGCCCACAAAGCATTTGTGTTCGCCCGATTGCAAGGGTTTGTGCGAAAAATGCGGCAAGAACCTTAACGAAGGTGATTGCTCCTGCCAAAAGGGATATGTTGATTCCCGATTGGAAATTCTAAAAAATTTGCTTGACTAACCTTATTAAAGGATTGTGTAAGCTTAGAGAAAGCTAAGGAGGTTCTGAAATGGCGGTACCTAAGAGAAAAACATCTAAAGCAAGGCGCGATAAGAGACGTGCTAACTGGAAGCTGACTGCTCCTGCTCTGGTTAGATGCTCCAACTGCGGCAGCTACAAAAGGCCCCACAGGCTCTGTGCTGCTTGCGGCATGTACGATGGTCGTCAGATCGTTAGCGTTGAAGAAGAATAATCTTCGAATTGCTTAATAAGTAAATGAAAAGCCACCTTGGAAGCAAGGTGGCTGTTTTCACGTAAAAGCGGAGGAACAAATACGTTCCTCCGCTTTGCTTATTCTTCTATATCATATTCGGTAAGAAGAACCTTTTTCCATTCGCTGCTTCCCGCTTCCAGGTAGTAGGTATCGGTAGCCCACTTACCTAAATGGGTGGAAATGGGGGCGGGTAAGGCTACGCCCGAAATGTTCACATCGGTATCTATTCCGCATATTTCTGTAAGGCGGATCACGGTGCCTTTGCCATTCTCCGAGCCCTTAAGCGCGGTGATTATCACATTGCTTTTATCGCAAGCCACGCCTTCTCGGCAAAGGGGAAGAGTGCCGTTGTGGCAGTTTTCAATAATGTTCACGGCGGGGCAGTTAAGCAGTGCGGCACGGCGCTCCACAGCCACCCAATCACCCTTAAAGGGCATAATGGAGTAGTTGAACTCCTGAATCCCTTGGTCGGTGAAGAGGGCATTGGGATCAAGGCGATTGCGTTTGTGATCATTGTAGATGGGGCTGCGGCAAGCAGTCATTTCCAAGCGGCTGCCGTTGGCCGAAGCACCGTATTTGCAGTCGTTGATTATTGCCACACCCCAATTGCCGTCCTTCATAGCCATCCACTGCTGAAGCGGCACTTCAAGCCCATCGGTGGGTCGGCTTACAACACCGAAAGGCACATCGTAGAAAGCATCTTTTTCGGTGGAGTTCACAGGGAAGCACAGCTTTAGCATTTTATGCTTTTCCTGCCAATCAATTTGGATCTTAACATCCAGGGAATCGCTGCCTTCGCACAGGGAGAAATATTGGGTAAGTTTGGATCTGCCGTAGAAGCTTTCCACGCGTATGGTGGCCCTGGCAGGACCCTTTTCCATAAGTGTAAGCCTTGCATCGGAGAATTGGCCTATCACATTGTTGAATCTATAAACATCGTTCCACATATTGTCGTCGATGTCGTGGCCCCAGGTGTCGGCGTTAAATTCATCTATCACAATAGGGCAAGCGGCCTTGTCCGAGAACATCTCCCGTTGATTTACCTTATCGTAGGCCGATAGAATCTGCCCCGACCACTCATCGAAAACCACCTTCAGTTTGCTGTTTTCCAGAGTGCTTCCTGTGGCCGAAAGATCAGTGGCGGGCTGCCGGGCGGATTTGTTGGCAATATAATATGTGTTGTAGCCCAGGGCGGGAACATCGGCTATAAAGAGAGTGTTATCTCCCAAACCTCTGCAGTGGCGGCCTTCGCCCCAAACAATTTGGGCAGGCAGCACATTGCCGTACTTATCGGTGATGCGCCAGGGCTCCAATTGCAGATTCACCGTCACGGGGGTGCGCACGGGGAAACTGTGGGGATTAAAGACAACAATAGGGGTACCCCGGCTGCTGTCGGAGGTGTCTATCTTCCAGGAGATGGTCTGCAGGGCGCTGTTTTGGGTTTCATCGGCAAAATTCAGCGCTGCGCCCGCCATCTGGTAAACCGTGTTGTAGGCCGATTTGATGCAGGTGCCGCAGCTTACATCGTGGAAATGCAGGAACAGCACCTTGCGCCAGGCGGTTTCAAAACTCTTGGCATCGGGGTTCTCCTTGCCGAGCAAATTTTTTGCAAGCTGGCTGAATTTTTCTGCAGCCACAAGATTTTCCTCACATCGGCGAATGTAGTTCTTAATGGCGGAAACGGCCGAGTAGCAACCGGTGTTCACCCGTTGCATTTCGCCCTTAAGGATGGGAAGTGAGTAGCCCTTTTTATCAACAGTATCCCAGAAATCCTGAATGTTGGAAAACGCCAGATAATTATGCGGGTACTTTTCCTGAGCCTTAAGCAAGGTCTCAATATTCTTTTTGGTAGGGCCGCCTCCGTGGTTGCCCACGCCATAGAAGAAAAAGAATTCATCAATGCCGTTGGTAGCGTGCTGAAGTTTTTCGGCTATTTGGTCTTCCAACTCTTTTACATCGGCCATAAAGAAATTCCAGGAGTTGCCGTAGCCAATAAGCCTGCAGCCCAGCACTTCGGAGCCATCGGGAGAAACCCATCTGAATATATTGGATTCCAGATCTTTTTCCAGATTCCAGGACTCGGGGCGCATAAACATATAGTTTTTGATGCCTGATTTCTTAAGTATCTGCGGCATCATAGCGCTGTGTCCAAAACCATCGGGATTAAAACCGTTTTCTACTATCTTGCCAAACTTTTCTTTAAAATATCTTTGGGCATAAAGGTACTGCCTGGCAAGCCCTTCTCCGCTTGCAATGTTTTCATCCGGCTCCACCCAGCTGCCGCCTACCAACACAAGCCGGCCTTCGGCTACACGCTGCTGCATTTCGTGAAACATTTCGGAATCAAAATCCTCTATCCAGGTATAAACAAGGGCGGTGGGGAAGATAAACTTAAAATCGGGGTATTCCTTTATTCTGTCCAAAGCGCTACGAATGGTAGCTTTGGCCTCGGCACTGCCTTCCTTCCAATCCCAGACCCAAGAAGGGTCCAAATGGGCGTGGCCAACAAAATAGAGATCCTTGTTTATGTTCATTTTATCTGCCTCCTAATCTTAGTTCTGATTTAAGTATAAACTATAAAAAACTAAAAATCTTCCGATTTTATATAAGAAAATTCCAATATTCTACGATTTTTGCTTTCCTTTGCCTGCACCGTGTGGTATTATAAAAATGGTGATTTTATGCAGAAACAAGGATTTAGATATTATGCCGGCGAATGGGAACGGGATCACATTACCGTGGTGGATAAAACATTGGATTGGCCGGTGGGTATTCACACGCATTCCTTTTTTGAGATAGAGATATTTCTCAAAGGCAGCGGCAGGCAAAACCTGAACGGTACAGTCTATCCCATAGAGGCGGGCACCCTGCTTTTTCTTACGCCCATCGATTTCCATTCCGTAGAGCCCGGCGAAGAGCTTCGCATTATAAATATTTCCTTCGATAGTGAGATGATACCGCCCCATATGCAGCTCCTTTTTATGAACAGGAGAAGCAATCTGCTTTTCAAGCTCTCCCAAGATCAGAGTGAGAGCCTTCTTAGCACCGTGGATATGATGAAAAAAGAATGTGATACCGAGGATGGCCTTTCTGCCGATATGCGAAAGCATTTGTTGGGTGTGGTGTTAGGCTTTATAGCCCGAATGTACCTAAGTGGCGGCGGCGCAGGGGAATCGGCTGCAGGAAATGTGCAAAGTTCGATAAAATACATTTTTGATCATTTCCGCGATGATATTACTCTTTCTCAGGTGGCGGCGGCCAGTGGCTATACCCCTAATTATTTCAGCAAGCTTTTTAGCGATCTCACGGGCAGAAGATATGTGGATTTTCTCAATAGCCTTAGGGTGAATTATGCCAAAATGCTGCTCTCCACCACTAAGCAATCGGTGATAGATATTTCAAGAGCCAGCGGTTTTTCCTCCCTTTCTAATTTTGCCAGGGTGTTTAAGGGCGAAACGGGGCTCACACCTCTGGAATTCCGCCAAAAAAGCAAATAAATTTGCCGCACTTAGCACTTTTCTTTGACTGTGAAAGAAATATAAGGTATAATAAATGGGTTAATAATTGAAAGAATTAAAACAGGGGAAATGAGGCTGCAAAATGGCTGTTAAAATAGATAAAGTGAATTTTGGCTCGGCTGCCGCAAGAGCAGGAGTGAAGAAGGGTGAGATCCTTCTTTCTATGAATGGCCACGATATTCAAGATGTGCTGGACTACCGGTTCTTTGAAGGCGAAGCCGATCTGGAACTTAAGATAGAATCCCCCAAAGGCGAATGCAGGTGTGTGAATATCGGTAAGGCCGAAGGGGCAGAACTGGGCCTTTCCTTTGCCACTTATTTAATGGACGAGCAGCGCTCCTGCCGCAATAAGTGTATGTTTTGCTTTATAGATCAGTTGCCTAAAGGCATGCGCGATACTCTTTATTTTAAGGACGATGATTCCCGCCTTTCATTCCTCTTTGGCAACTATATCACCCTTACCAACCTTACCGATCATGAGGTGGAGCGCATTATCTCAATGCACATAAGCCCCGTGAACGTTTCGGTGCACACAACCGACCCTGAGCTTAGGGTGAGAATGATGAAAAATAAGCAGGCAGGCGAGAGGTTGCAGCTGCTTAAAAAGTTTTCCGATGCCGGCATTGCAATGAACTGTCAGCTTGTTCTCGTTCCCGGCGTTAACGATGGAGAAACCCTCGAAAAATCGGTTAAGGATCTGCTGGCGTTGCCAACCGTAGGCTCGGTTGCCTGTGTGCCCGTGGGGCTCACAAATCACCGCGAGGGTTTGGAGGAAATTGATCCCTTTAATAAGGAAAGCGCCCAGGCCGTGCTGGATATAGTTCATCGCTTGGGTGATGAAAGCAAAGAAAAATGCGGTGCCAGAAGAATATTCGCATCCGATGAATTTTATCTTAAGGCACAAAAAGATATACCAGATGTGGAATTCTATGAAGAGCTGCTTCAGCTGGAAAACGGAGTGGGAATGTGGTCTCTCTTCCGCTATGAGGCGCTGGCAAGCCTGGAAGATGCTAAGGCCCCGAAAAGCAAGCGCAGCCTGGGGCTTGTCACGGGTGTTGCTGCCGCACCGCTTATGCAGAATATCGTTGACATAGCAGCCGAAAAATGGCATAATTTTGATTGTGAGGTTTATGCCATAAGGAACGATTTCTTCGGTGAGAAAATAACCGTTGCGGGGCTTATCACGGGTGAGGACATCATAAAGCAGCTGAAAGGGAAGGCGCTCCCCAAGGAACTGCTTATTCCCGATGTTATGCTTCGCCACGAGCGTGATATGTTCCTGGATAATATCACCCCTAAAATGATTGCCAAAGAACTTGGCGTGAAAATAAAAGTAATAAACAGCGATGGCGCTTCGCTTGTAGCGGCGCTAAACGGAGGAAAATAAGATGAGTAAACCTGTTGTTGCAGTGGTGGGCAGGCCAAACGTGGGAAAATCCACCCTTTTCAACAAGTTAATAGGTAAGAGACTTTCTATTGTGAACGATGCTCCCGGTGTTACTCGCGACCGAATCTACGGCGATACCGAATGGTTGGGCAGAGAGGTGCTGCTTGTGGATACAGGCGGTATCGACACCACCCCCAACGATATTATTCTGGAAAAAACCTTGGAGCAGGCAAATCTTGCAATTGAGACAGCCGATGCCGTGATCTTTGTGGTGGATCTGCTTTCGGGCATCACCGCCGCAGATAGCTTTGTGGCTCAGCTTTTGCAGAAATCGGGCAAGCCCGTGGTGGTGGCTGTGAACAAGTGTGATAAGGTGGGAGAGACTCCCCTTGAGTTCTACGAATTCTATTCCTTGGGCTTGGGAGATCCTATTCCTGTTTCGGCCGTGCACGGCCATGGCACCGGTGATCTGTTGGATGCGGTGTTCCAATATCTTCCCCGTGAGAGTGAGGCCAGCGAAGAGCCCGACCGCATAAACGTGGCTATTATCGGCCGCCCCAACGTGGGAAAATCTTCTCTTGTGAATAAGATCTCGGGGCAGGAAAGATCTATCGTTTCCGATATGGCAGGCACAACTCGTGATGCTCTGGACACTAAGATAGACAACGCCCATGGTTCCTTTAATCTTATCGACACAGCAGGTATTCGCCGCAAGAGCAAGGTGGAAGATGCTGTGGAAAAATACAGCGTGCTTCGTGCCAAGATGGCTGTGGAGAGAGCCGACGTTTGCGTGATAATGATCGATGCCAAAGAAGGCTTTGCCGAGCAGGATTCCAAAGTGGCAGGTATTGCTCTGGAGCAGGGAAAGGCCTGCATTATTGCCGTGAACAAGTGGGATGCCGTGGAAAAAGACGGCCGTACTATGGATACCTATCGCAAGGATCTGATGAAGGATTTCTCCTTTATGGAGTTTGCTCCCATCATATTTATTTCGGCTAAAACCGGCCAGAGAATAGATAGGCTTTTTGAGCTTATTAAGTATGTGCGCGAGCAGAACACCATGCGCATCTCCACAGGTAAGCTCAATGATATTCTGGCCGAAGCCACAGCCCGAGTGCAGCCTCCCACGGATAAAGGCCGCAGGCTCAAGATATATTACGTCACTCAGGCATCAACAGCTCCGCCTACCTTCGTATTCTTTTGCAATAGGGCAGATCTGTTCCACTTTTCCTATCAGCGATATTTGGAAAACCAAATTCGTTCCACCTTTGGTCTGGAAGGCACCCCTGTGAGAATTGTGATTCGCGAGCGTGCCGATTCGGGGGAATAATCTATGGCAAACGCAATAATCGCCCTTGCGGGCGGAATAATCATAAGTTATCTTTTGGGAAGCATCAGCTTTGCTGTGGTGTTTTCCTGGGCCTTTTCCCATAAGGACGTGCGAAACTACGGCAGCGGCAATGCGGGTATGACCAACGTTTTGCGCTCTGTAGGAGTGCTTCCGGGCGTGCTCACATTTGTGTGCGATTTTCTCAAGGGCGTAGTGGCTGTGCTTATCGGCCGTTATATGGTCTTTGCATTTGCCCAGCCTTTCGGGGTGATCATTCCCGAATATGCTGCATTTTTCTGCGGAATGGCCTGCCAGTTGGGCCATATATTCCCCGTGTTTTATGGTTTCCGTGGCGGAAAGAGTGTTTCCACATCGGTGGCTGTTCTCTTTGCGGTGGATTGGCGCGCGGGATTTATTGCCCTTGGCACGTTTGTTTTAATGGTGCTTATCACCAAGATAGTTTCGATCAGCTCTATTGTTGGCGCGCTCACAGCCCCCTTTTCGCTGTGGTTTCTGCTGCCCAAGAACAGCACGCTTCTTTGGCAGGTGCTGCTTTGCAGCTGGATAGTGGCCGTGCTTGTGATCGCTCATTGGCAGAACATAGGCCGCCTCATCCGCGGAGAAGAAAAGAAGCTCACCATAAAGCTTTCGCGCCGCAAGGGCGACAAATAAAGCCATCATTCGATTTTTTTATTGACAAACATACCGCTTCGGTGTGATAATATAAACGGAGTGTGATTCTGATGAGAGTCATCACAGGTATTGCGGGCGGCCGCAAGCTTTCCACCTTGGAGGGCGAGGCCACAAGGCCCACGGGCGATAAAGTTAAAGAAGGCATTTTTAGTGCTATCCAATTTGATATAGAGGGCCGCCGAGTGCTGGATCTTTTTGCAGGCTCGGGTCAGCTTGGCATCGAGGCTTTGAGCCGAGGCGCAAGTTTTGCCCTTTTTTGCGATAACAATCCTGCCGCTGTGAAGGTGATCAAAGCCAATATTGATGCTTGCGGTTTTGCCGATAGGGCTAAAGTGGTAGCAAGCGGCTATGCCGAGGCGCTGTGTACTGCTCAAGGTAAGTTTGATATCGCGTTTCTTGATCCGCCTTATGCCGCAGGAATTCTCCTTTCGGCGGCAGAGGGTGTTGCCAAAATAATGAACCCCTATGGTATGATAATCTGTGAGCACGATGAAAGGGCCGAAATGCCCGAAAGCATCGGTTCGTTCCGCCTTAAAAAGCGTTATAGATATGGCAAAACAGCCGTATCCCTTTACAGAGGAAGTGCAGAGCTTGAATAATAAAAGAATTGCAATTTGCCCCGGCAGCTTCGATCCCATCACTGTGGGCCACCTGGATATTATCCGCCGCGCCGCAGGTATGTTTGATGAAGTGGTTGTGGCCGTGCTGCAGAACAATAAAAAAACATATACCTTCTCCGTGGAAGATAGAGTGGATATGATAAAGCTATCTATTTCCGGAATGGATAACGTTTCGGTGGAATCAAGCAGCGGCCTTTTGGCAGATTATGCCGCCGAAAAAGGCGCCTGCGCTATTGTTAAGGGTCTTCGTGCTATGTCGGATTTCGAATATGAATTCCAAATGGCCTTAACCAATAAAAAACTCAATCCCAACGTGGAAACAGTCTTTCTCACCACCAGCGCCGAGAATATGTATTTAAGTTCCAGCGTGGTGCGGCAGGTTGCTTCCCTGGGTGGCGATTTCAAAGAGTTTGTTCCCGATGCAATATACGAAAAAATCCACGAATATTTAAGAAAGAGGTAAGATAGAATGAACATTGATGAACTTTTGGAGATGCTTGACGAAATTATTGATTCAGGTGTGAAGATTCCCGGAAAGAAGACTTTGATCGATGCCGATAAGCTTCGTGCTGTTGTTGATGATATCCGCCTTAATCTCCCCACCGAGATCAAGCAGGCTAAGGGCATTGTTGCCGATAGAGCCGAAATTATCACCGAAGCCAAGCGCAGCGCCGATAATGTGATCCGCGCCGCCGAGGAGCGTGCTAAGGCTATGGTTGCCCAGGAAGAGATCACCCAGCTGGCTCAGGCTAAGGCTGCTGAGATCATCTCCAACGCTCAGGTAAAGAGCCGCGAGATGCGCAAGGCCGCTCAGGATTTTGTGGATGATCTGATGGCCCGTGCCGATAACGGCCTCACCGCAAATCTTGTTGAGATCCGCAAGACTCGTGCTTCCCTGAAGCAGCAGGGCGCTCCTGCCCCCGCTCCCGAGCAGGAATAAGAAAATAAAAAGCATGCCTTTATATGGCATGCTTTTTTTATTTGCGCTTAAATAGCTTAATAATCTCTCGTATCAGAGAAAAGCTTCTTTGCTGAATTACCACATGTGTTATCCTACCGCAACCCTCGCATAGGTCAAGTTCTTTTGAAAGGATGTAATCATCGGGATTGTTGGAAACACCAAATACTTTTCCAAGACATTCCGGACAAAACTCAGCCACTCTTATCACCCACTAACAATTGTTGGTATAATTAGAATTATAATTATTTATACTACATTTGTCAAGAACAAATGTAGGTGATAATATGAATGAAATTCTTGCCCAAAGGCTTCGCCAATGTAGGAGAGAGAAGGGTTTTACTCAAAATCAAGTTGCAATTTATTGCGATATTACCGAAAAAGCTTATCAAAACTATGAGCTGATGACACGAGAACCTAAACTGGAAATTCTTATTCGTATAGCAGATTTATACAACGTCTCTTTAGATTATCTGGTAGGAAGAGAAGATAAATAAAAAAACCACCGATTCGTGCGAATCGGTGGTTTTAATTTTTATCGGCCTTCGGTTAGATTCTTTCGGCGATGGTGAAAAGCTCTTCGGGGAGCTCACCGGCATCGCAGGAAAGGGTGAAGGTGAAATTGATGTTGCTTTCATCGGAGAGAGCAGCGATTCTATGGAAGAATGTGAGAACAGAATCCATATCGCGGCCGCCGATTTTCAGTGTTGCATCTGCAAAAACATCGGTTACGTCGTAGTTGGCAGCGCAAACGCCGCAAAGCAAACCGTACAGAGCATCGTAGCCCTGGATTCCGTAGGTGTCAGTATCAACCAGGCGAACGGAGTGGGGAACATTGAATGTAAGGGCGGGGCCTTTTTCAATGCACACAACATTTCCTGCAGTCTTTTCGGCAGCATCCAGAACGAGATCGATAAGCTTCTTTGTCTTGCCGGATCCTTTGGTACCGATAATGAGTTTGGTCATAATAAGTCCTCCTCTATTTTACCGCTTAAAGCGGAAATTTCCTTTTTTTATTTAAGCCTTGCTTCCAGTTCGGCCTGCTGGGCTTCATAGCCGGGCTTGCCGAGAAGAGCAAACATATTTTTCTTATAGCTTTCCACACCGGGCTGATCAAAGGGGTTAACTCCCAGCATAATTCCCGAAATAGCACAAGCCTTTTCGAAGAAATAGATAAGCCTTCCGAGATCTTCTTCGTCGGCCTTATCGATATCTATCACAAGATTGGGTACATCTCCATCGGTGTGGGCCAGCACGGTGCCTTCGAAGGCCTTGCGGTTCACGAAGGAAAGGGGCTTGCCTTTAAGGAAGTTGAGGCCATCGCCATCCTGAGCATCTTCCTTAATTATAATATCTTCGCCGGCAGAGCCGATGTTCACAACAGTCTCAAAAAGGATTCTGCGGCCGGCCTGAACATATTGGCCCATAGAATGAAGATCGGTGGAGAAGACTACAGATGCAGGGAAAAGTCCCTTTCCGTCCTTGCCTTCGCTCTCGCCGTAAAGTTGCTTGAACCATTCGGCCATCATGGTGAATCTGGGCTCATAAGCCACAAGCAATTCAATGGCCTTGCCGCTGCGATAGAAAGCGTTGCGGAGAGCGGCATAACGATAGCAATCGTTGGCTGCTAAATCGCAATCGGCATAATCCTTCATGGCCATTCTTGCGCCAAGCATAAGCTTATCAATATCGGCACCGCTGGCAGCAATGGGCAGAAGGCCCACGGCTGTGAGCACCGAGAAGCGACCGCCTACGTTATCGGGGACAACGAATGTCTCATATCCCTTTTCATCGGCCAGCTGCTTTAATGTGCCGCGAGCTTTATCGGTGGTGCAATAAATTCTCTTAGCGGCTTCGGCTTCGCCATAGCGGCTTTCCATATATTCGCGCAGCACCCTAAAAGCCACGGCAGGCTCGGTGGTGGTGCCGGATTTGGAGATAACGTTGAGGGAAACTCTCTTACCTTCGCAAAGCTTTATCACATCCGAAAGGGCCGAGGGGCTTAGGGTGTTGCCTGCGAAATAGATCTCGGGAGTGCCCTTGCAGAGCTGATTGTAGTTCTGAGAGTGTAGGAATTCGATAGCGGCGCGGGCACCTAAATAGGAACCTCCGATGCCGATAACAACCAGCACATCGCTATCTTCCTGAATACGCTTGGCGGCGGCCTTTATACGGGCAAATTCTTCCTTATCATAATCCTCGGGAAGGGTGACCCAGCCAAGGAAATCGGAACCCAGGCACTTGCCGTTGTGGAGAAGATCGTGGGCGGCGGCAACCTGAGGAGCCAGGCCCGCAAGATCGTTTTCGTGAATAAACTGAGCAGCAAAATTTTCATTAAATCTTAATGCCATTTATTTATCCTCCCATACCATAGGGGTGGTAGTTCTTTTATTGATTTTATTATAACTCAAACTATCGGCGCGGTCAACCGATATTTGCACCGCAACTCAAAAAAATTAGCCCATATCCATCATTGATTGCCACAGCAGGCCAAAGGCGCTGCCAAAACTAAGCGCGGGCACGGTTTCATCGGCTACAATTGGTATTTCCCCCAGAATATCCTTGCCTAAAATCACCCGGATTTTGCCCACAACATATCCTTTGGCAACGGGCGCTTCAATCACTTCGGGCAGCACGTATTCGTATTGCAGTTGCTCGTTGCTCTTCATCACAAGAAAGTTATCGTCGTATTCGGCCTTGATCTTTATGCTTTTTTGTGCTGCGCCTTTAAGCCGCACGGCTCCTAAATCCGTGTCTGCCACGTTTGTGCTCAGCAGAGAATAATTGGCAAAGCCGAAATCCAGAAGCTGGCGGGCAGAAGAGAAACGATCAGTGCTGGTGGCAGAGCCCATCACCACGGCAATAAGCTCCATTCCACCCCTTTCGGCGCTGGCCGAAAGGCAATGCCCTGCTTTGGATGTTGTGCCCGTTTTAAGCCCGGTAGCACCTTCATAAAATCGCACAAGTTTGTTGGTGTTCACAAGCTGGCTCTGGCCACCGCGAAGTGAATCCATCCAGATTGTGGAATATTCTTTTATAAGCGGATGCTTAAGCAACTCACGAGACATAAGCGCAATATCGTAGGCTGATGTAAGATGTCCGTCTTCGTCTAAGCCTGTAGGGTTCAAAAATTTAGTGTCGGCCATTCCCAGCTCGGCGGCCTTAAGGTTCATCATCTTCACAAATGCTTCGTTGGAGCCTGCCACCGCCTCTCCTAAAGCTACGGCTGCATCGTTGGCCGAAGCTATCACGGTGGCACGAAGCAGTTCATCCACAGTCATGCTTTCGCTTGGCTCCAACCATATCTGTGAGCCGCCCATAGAGCAGGCAAACTCGCTGGGTGTGATGGCAGTTTCAAGCGTCAGCTTGCCCGAATCAATGGCCTCCATCACCAAAAGAAGAGTCATTATTTTGGTGACCGATGCGGGCGCCAAGGGCTCGTGGCAATTTTGTTGAAATATCACTTCGCCCGTGGCGGCTTCTATAAGCACGGCCGAGCGGGCAGCCACAGCGAAGCTGGTCTCATCCAGCGGGGAAATCACGGGCAGGGGGGAAAAGATATCGTCGGAATAAAACTCGGTGGCAATTTCGGCTTTAGCCACAGGCGCCAAAGGCAGGATAAGCGCCAACACCACCGCCACCCATTTAATTTTTTTCATATATAAAGCACCTCCGCTAAAATATATGCGGCCACGGTGCAAAACATTATTGTTGAAAAAAGGGGGCAAAGCAGTTAGAATAAAAAAGAAAGGTGGTGGCATAGTGAAGGAGAAAGTTTTGGTGGCTATGAGCGGCGGCACCGATAGCACCGCGGCGGCCGTGTTGCTTATGGAAAAATACGATATCGCAGGCGGCACTATGCTGCTCAACGATACCCCCCAGGCCGCGCAGGATATTGCCGATGCCAAGGCTGTGTGCCAAAGGCTTGGCGTGCCTCACTACGTGGCCGATTTCCGAAATGAATTTAAGGGAAAGGTGATAGCAGATTTTGTGCAGGGTTATGTGGATGGAATCACACCCAATCCTTGCCTTACCTGCAATAAACATATAAAGTTCGGCGCATATTTGGATTGGGCTAAGGAATTAGGCTTTTCCAAGATCGCCACGGGCCATTACGTGAAGAAGGTGACCGATGGGGACAGAGAATATCTCTCTGCTCCTGCCGATGCCAAGAAAGACCAAACCTACGTGCTTTATTCCCTAAACCGTGAGCAGATAAGCCATAGTTTGTTTCCACTTGGAGATATTCCCAAAAGCCGCGCTAGAGAGCTGGCCGCGGGGGTGGGGCTTGATCGCAGCAGGGATAGCCAGGATATCTGCTTCATACCCGATGGGGATTATGCCGCTTATATAGAAAATTATCTCGGCCGTACCGACACTCCGGGCAGCTTTGTGGATACCTGCGGCAACCTGCTGGGCGGCCATAAAGGTGTCTGGCACTACACGGTGGGCCAGCGCAAAGGCTTGGGTGTGGGCTTTGGTAAGCCTATGTATGTGTTGGGGAAGAATGCGGCCGATGGAAGCGTGATTCTGGGCAGCAACGAAGAGCTCTTTGCAAGCCGAGTGTTGCTGAGGGATGTGAATTTTATCGGGGATATTCCTGCCGAATTCCCTATAGATATAAAGGCCAAGGTGCGCTACAGCGCCGCC
Organism: Acutalibacteraceae bacterium; assembly: GCA_045644025.1. Lineage (GTDB taxonomy): Bacteria > Bacillota > Clostridia > Oscillospirales > Acutalibacteraceae > JAZRGE01. Next base: position 15,654 of record JAZRGE010000077.1, read on the forward strand.
GCGGCCGATGCCAAGCTTTATTTGGATGGGTCTTTTGCAAGGCTGGAGTTTTTGGAACCGCAGAGAGCGCCGTCTCCGGGGCAGGCCGCAGTTTTTTATAGCGGCGATAGGCTGCTTGGCGGCGGAATTATTGTGAAAAGAGGTTAGGATATGGATATTTCTCTTCAGATGTATTCTGTGAAGGATGCCGCCGCGCTGGACTACACAGCCACCGTGGAGCGTGTGGCTAGGATGGGCTATGCAGGCGTGGAGCTGGATGGCTGGGGTAATCTGCCTGCGAGCGATATGAAGGCTCTGTTGCAGAAAAACGGTCTCTATGCCGTGGGTTCTCACACCCAGGCAAGATTCTTTGGTGAAGATTTTGAAAAGGTGCTCGCCTGGCATAAAGCCGTGGGCGCCCAGTATATTATGATCCCCGGCGGAATAGATCTTTCCACAAGGGATAAGGTAATGGAATTTTGTGATCTTCTTAATGCCGCAGCCGAGCAGGCGGCAGAATGGGGATTGAAGGTAGGCTATCACAACCACGCCCACGAATTCGAGAAGATAGATGGCCAATACGCGCTGGATATTATTGCCGAGAACACTTCGGATAACGTTGTTTTGGAAATAGACGTTTATTGGGTGCAGTATGCAGGGGTGGATCCATATAGTTATGTGGAAAAGCTGGGCAAAAAAGCCGAGCTTATCCACCTAAAGCAGATAGGCCCCGATGGAGAAAACACCCCATTGGCGGATGGCCTTATTGATATGAAGAAGATGATAGAAAGCAGCCGCCACGCCAAGTATTTTATAATAGAGCAGGAAACATTTTTGCCCGATCTTGAAAAGGTCTGGGCTATCCAGCAATCCAACATCGATCACCTGAACAATCTTGGATTATAGAACAAAAAACGATTTCTCGCTCAGCGATAATGAAGACAGTGGTTTTGGAAGGGAATGTAGATTCTTAATGAGAAACAACTATAATTTCTCTGATGCACCAAATTCAGCAGGTTTTTATTACGCGTATAAATAAGGATGTAAAATATGATTTATGAACAACTGCAATATTTCTTAGCAACACCTAAAGATTCAATAGATAATAATTTTATAAGAAGCAAATTCGATTTTCGGCTTGATGAATTGATTGATTATCAACCCGTTGGGAGAGAAAATGATGTTTGCAGGCGTATGGCTGATTATTTAAGCAAGAAATATGGTGTCAATATATATAAGTGTGCTATTTTTTATAGAGAAACACAAAAAGTGTACCGTATAGAAGGTTTTCCCTTCACTCGGGAAGAAAGTAGTAAAATCTTAGCACAAACTCATATGGCTTTGTCGGACGGCGGTGCAGAAAGATATAAAGAAGATAAGGATACAGCAAAACAAATATTGCTGGATTGCGAGTTTACTGCTGATGAGATAGACGGAAAAGAGCCGGCTGTAACGTGTTTTTCTTCTTGTGAGGAGTTAGCGGTAAAGCAGTGCTATGCAGATGCTCATTGGGATTGCCTGAACATAAATAAAAGGATGTTCAATCCCGATACTATGGATGAGAAAAAAAGCCGCGGGCTGTTTTACGTGTATAAAAATCAACAATTTCTGGAAGAAAGTGAACTCAGAGGCGAACAGGACAGAATAAAAGAAGAAGTATATAAGGTGCTGAAAAAACACGATAAATATAATGCGATTTCTTGGAACGATCATTTTGGTGTTCTTTTTCTTAATTCCGAAGTGTATTTCCCTCATTGGCAAACCGACAGCGATTTGTTAAGCAGCATCCAATTTCCTAAAAAATAAATAACCCCCGCCCCGAAATTCGGGGTGGGGAATTTGTTATGTTGCAGGGAGAGTTCTGATTTTTCTCTTAAATAAAAAAGCCTGCCGATCGGCAGGCTTTTTATTCGATAATAAGCTCTTGGATAGAGCGGAAGAGATAATCGCCGTTTTGAATAAGTTTGGGGTTCTTCAGCGCTTTGCCTGCGCCTCGCACGGCAGTCTGCCCCGGGTTTTCGGCTCGCTTCACAGGGATACCCGTGAATTCTGAGAGCAAGGTGTCCATTCCATAAAGCAGGGAGCCGCCGCCTGTGAGATGAATTCCATCGGCCATAACATCGGCCAGCACGTCGGGCGGGGTTTTCTCTGTCACTTTTCGAACGGCGCGGCAAATAGCATCAAGGCAGGGCTTAAGGGCGTTGTGCACCTCGTTGGTGGTGATCTCAAAGGTGTGAGGCAGGCCCGAGAAAAGATTCTGCCCCTTGGCTGTGGCAGCCACTTCCACGTTGCGGTGCAGCGCAGAGCCGATCTGAGTCTTAATATTTCGCGCAGTTTGCAATCCAATAAGGATATGGCGTTCGCGCTGAACGTATTTCATAATGGCATCATCAAAATCATTGGATGCGGTGTTCTCGCTTATGTGCTCCACCAAGCCGCCCATAGAAAGCACGGCAATATCTGTGATACCTGCGCCGATATCTATCACCATGCAGCCGCGGGCTTGCTCAAACTGAGCGCCAAGCTCAATGGCGGATGCAACGGGGCTTTCGATAATGCAGGTATTCCTGCCGCCTGCGGCCTCCACGGCGTTGGCAATGGAGCGGTGCTGCACGGTGGTGAGCCCCGTGGGCACGCTTATGATCACTCTTGGCTTAATAATGCGCTGGCCGAATGCCATTCGCATATAGTGTGTGAGCATTGCTTCGGTGATATTATAATCCGAAATGGCACCGCGGGAAAGGGGGAACACGGTGGAGAGAGTTTCAGGTATGCGGCCAATCATTTTGTAGGCATCGTCGCCAAAATAAAGAGGCTCCCACGTGTCGGTATCAACGGTTGCCACCGAGGGCTGCTCCAGCACAACCTTAGAGCCGGAATAGAGTATAGTCTTGGAAGTGCCGAGATCTACCGCAATATCTATAGCCACATTTTTCTCCCCCTTCTATAATATACATTTATTATATTTTATAACAGCCGCAAATACAAGTGGTAAAATTGCAATAATGGATTGACATTTTATAATAAAAAGGGTAGAATAAATTTGTAAGGAGGAGATTCCAATGAAAGCAAATAAAGTTCTTTGGTTTATCACCGCTGTTGTCGGTATAGTGGCTATGGCCGCAGGTGTAGCTGTTATAGTTAATAAGTACCTTGGCGAGAAAAAGACCTGTACCGAATATATCGAGTGCGATTGCACCGAGGAAGAGCAGTAAATTTCTTATCTGCGGCTGCTAATGCAGCCGCTTTTATTTTGTGGAGGTTAAGTATGCTGGAATATATGGCCGAGATAGCGGCTCAGGTTGCTATCCTTTTTATAATGATAGCCGCAGGTTTTGTGATGTTCAAGTGGGGTGGATTAAAAGAATCTCAGCTTTCGGGGCTCACCACCATCCTGCTCTATCTTATCACACCTGCATTGCTTATAAATTCTATGGCAAACGTGGAATTCAGCATGCAGACTGCTTCTGAGCTTATCACGGTGTTTGTAATCGCCGCGGCGGTGCATTTGGCGGCTTTCCTGATCACTCTGCCTATGTTCCGTAGAGCACAGCATCCCCAAAGAGTGGTCTATCGCGCGGCCGTTATCCTTTCCAACGCAGGGTTTATGTCGCTGCCGCTGGCCCAGGCGCTCTCGGGCGCAAAGGGCGTCTTTTTGGTCTCGGTCTATGTGATGGTGTTTAATCTCGTTTCGTGGACTATCGTCTACAAAATGTTTAATCCCGGAAAATTTAATATCAAGAAGCTTTTGCTTAATCCCGGCATTATAGGAGTTGGCCTTGGGGCTCTCCTTTTCTTCACGGGGATAAAGCTGCCCGGGGTGGTGGGATCGGCTGTGAAGTATCTTGCCGAAATGAACACACCGCTGGCAATGATAGTGATCGGTGGAATGATAGCCACGGGCGGATTCGTTATAAAAAAAGAAGAGATACCTGCTTTGGTGCAAAGTATCTCTTTAAGGCTTTTATTATTGCCGATAGCCACACTTTTGGTGCTGCATCTCTTAAAGGTGGATGCTCAGCTCACCTTTGCGGTGATGATACCTGTGTGTGCTCCCGTAGCCGCCAACACGGCTATGTTTGCAGGCCAGTTCAATGCCGATGGCCCCTTGGGCTCAAGGCTTTTGGCTGTGAGCACGGCGCTTTCTATTGCCACTATGCCCTTGGTGCTGGCTCTGGCCCGTCTGCTTGGGGCGTAGGCTTTGCTTGAGCACGTTTTAGCAGTTTTTCATCCATTCCAAGGCCTGCAAGGATAAGGGCCAGCAGGGTGCCTGTTTGCAGCCAGAGATAGACTATATCTGTAAAGCCGTGGATAGACATAGCCACCGTGAGCGCCAGAATCAGATTGGTGGTGTTGCGTGCCACGGAATACTCGTAGCATCGCTTAAGATTTTTGAAATAGCAAACGAAGAAGGGAAGCAGCAACGCCGCGCCTATAAAGCCGAAATCCAACATAAGCTCTAAAAGAGTGTTGTGGGTGTGGGGTGCGGGGAATGCTTCGGGATAGTTGCCGTGAATAAGGTTGAAGCCTAAGAAGCCATAACCTATAAACGGTGACTTTTTTATTGCGTCCAGCGCGGCAGGCCAAATGGAGAAGCGCTGGCCTGTGGAATCGTCTATAGCGTAGTACCTGGGGAGCAGCTCGGGGGAGAAATAAAGAGCAATGCCGATTGCAGCCAGCACGGCAAGGAAAAGAGCGATGGTGGGCCACTTTTTGAAGAGGAGCAGCAACATTGCCACAACCACGAAAGCATCAATCCAGATAAATATACTGCTGCAGATGTACATGGTGGTGAGATTGCAGCAAACGCTTACGATATATATCCATATATGCCCCTTGCCGTTGAGCAATTTATAAATGCTTATGGCAAAGGCGATAAGGCTCATAAAAGCGAGATAGTTGGAATTAAAGAACCAAAGTTTCACTCTAAAATCCCAGGGCGGGAAAAAGAAGAATTCGATTGCGGCGCAGGGGGCAAGTATGCAGCTGATAGCGCTGCAATAGCTTAGCGCTCTCTCCATCACGCCGCGCCTTATGGCACTGCGCACCCAAAGAGACACAAGCATTATGGCGAAAAAGCCCACAGCGCAGGCTGCGCCCAGCCAGTTGCCGCGGATGAGAGCCATTAAGAGCGCCGCCGCCGAAAAGGCAGGCAGCCAGCGGCTTCCCGGGTGCACAAAAAGCTGGGATCGGGCCACCTTATCTCTGATTATCATCACCATGGCTACCACAAGCACAACGGCCGTGGCGATATAGTGAAGATAGGTGGAGATAAAGAGCAGATATATAAGGTTTTCGCGGGTAGCAAGTCTGCCCGCTTTTTGTTTTAGAGAACTTTCCATATAATCCTCCGAGCAATCGGTGATCAGGGCTTATAAAGCAGGGGAACGAGTGCAGCTGCGCCCATATTGATAAGGTGAAGCACCAGCACGGCAACGGTGGTGATAGCGGGCAGGCCTGTGGTGAATATACTGTAGCAGCAAAGCAGGGCGCCCAGAGCTATAAACACAAAGTTGAGCACAATGCTCATGCGAACGGCAGTGCCAAGGCGAACAGAAGAAGTGAGCAGGCAGGCAAGGCCTTCGGCCGAGCCGTTGTAGATGCCGCAGGCATCAACACTTTCCTGGTAGTTCACGGTGTTCTTATAAATATTCAGCGAGTTGGCGTTCATAAGGCGCACGGATTCTCTCCATATGCCGAAATAATCGCTTATCATTTCTTCGCTGATGTTGGGATCGGTGGAATTAACAAGCACAACGGAACCGGTGTTGCAAAGGCGCTGTAATTCATATTTTACCCTGCGATCCACGTTGTAACCAACCACAAAGAGCGCACAGGGCACACCGGCGCAGGCAACGTAAACGGGGAAGAAACCTTTTTCGAGAATATTGCGATCCACTGTGACCGGGGGAATGGTGATTCCGTGAGTCTCCATAAGCAGACGGTTGCCTATAAGTATGCGTCTATCCTTGATCCATCCCGAAATGCCCATATTGCCTTCCAGATTGATGGCATCCACGGGATCGGACACAACGTCCTCACGGCCCTGAGCCATTCTGTTGAACATATCGGCCAAGGGGCTCTTGGCGGCGGTTGCCACGGCAGCGGCTTCCACGATGGCGTGATCGATGGGATTAGGGCTGAGTATTTTCATCTGATAAAGATTCACGGTGCCGGCAGGGAAAAGCTGATCGGCATTAAATACCACTGCGTTGGCTTCGCCGATAGCCTCTGCACCACCCTGACCGCAAAGCAGAGCGCCTTTTCCGGCGGCGACTTTAGCGGCCGAAATATAGGGCAGAACGTTGAGCAGGCAGTAGGTTGGTGGGCAGAACAGCACGAAGATTGTGAGCATGCATCCGATAGCGGCCACAACGGAAGGGGTGAGCACGTAGGATACAGCACCTGCCAAAATGCCCAAAGTGCCACCGATAATAAGAGTGGCAGGCAGGAAATTTTCAAAGGGCTGCACAGAATAGCATTTCTTAAAGAAGCCTGTGATATTCACGGTGCGCTGGGTGCCGCCCACAAGCACGTTCTCAAGCCCCGATCCTTTGGCAATATCGGCCGATCCCTGAGCTTCGTCGATAAGCTTAAGCGCCAGTTTGCTGTCGGCTGTGGCGATGCGTCCAAAATCCTTGGAGATGCGGCTCTCCATTAAGTATTTGCTGAGATTGGACACAAGAAGCACAAGGCCAACGGGTGCGCCGAGGAATAATGTATCGGCCTGCATCACACAGCAGCAGGAATAAACAAAGGCTAAAAGGGATGTGGTTGCAATGGGGGAATCCATATCGGGCCTGCCGCGGAAGATGGAGGCCACACCCATAAGAGTGTTGATATTAAGCACTAAAGTGATGCCGAAAAGAATAAGGGAGATTATTCTGAACGTGGCAAAATTTTCGGCTTGAGCTCCTACGAAAACGGGCAGGGAAAGCACGGCCATAAGCAGAGTGAGCACGGCGGTGGGCACAATGCGCATCAGAAGCGTGGTGCAACGTTTCTTCAGATCTCTTTTGAATTCGGGAGCGTCGTCGGTGCAGGAATAATCTTCGAAAAGTTCGTCGTATTCTTCGCCGTCTTCGTCCTGCTCATCGTCTTCTTCCAAAGGCTCCAGCTTAAATGCGGCTATACGGCTCTCCTTTGCAGCCTCGGAAGCGGAGGAGATATCGCGGCTTTCTTCGGCCCTTTCTTCGCTTACAGAATCAAACTGAATAGTCTTTCCTTCGGCCGATTCTTCCATATCTGCCATCACCTTTTCGATATCGGTGTTGGGCAGATCTTCATCGGCAAAGGAATATTGGAAACTGAGCGGCACGGGGCGGGTGCTCTCCAGATCGTCGTCGGCAGGATCGATGTGCACAACGTCTATCTGGATCTTCTCGCTGCCCTCCTCGTATTTTGTCACACTTATTTCGGGTTCAGCCTTTGTTTCTGTGGCTTTGGGCTCTTCCTTTTCTTCTGCCTTGGGTACGTTGTAGTTGATGCTGATATCTTTTTTGAGATTTTCCTCCAAGGATTTCTGCTTCACTTTTTTCTCCACGCTGCGCAGAATATCATCCACGCTGGCCAGGGAGTAGTTTTCATCGGCAGGCTCCTCTTTTTTGGGGGTATCGGCGTCGTCGTTCAAAAAGCCCTTAAGCTTTTCCATAAATTCGGGGGAAGCAAATTCCGTGCGCTGCGCCTTTTGGGGTCTTGCGGCAGCATTTGCCTTGGCGAGGATCTCATCTACTTTTTGGCTGTCGGCTGTTTTTTCGGCCGAAGCCGGCTCACTCTCCTCTTCGGGCTGGGGATCGCTATCCTTGCCATCGGCTACCTCGTTCACAATATTTTTGGCGCGCATCATTCTGTTCATCAGGTTCTTTGCGGCAGCCGAATATTCTCCGCCTCCGCTCATGGGTATAGCGAAGGTAGGCTCGGCAGGCTTATCGCTATGATTTTCCGAGCCGTGAAGAACTTCATCAATGGTGATGGCGTGGGGAGCTTTGTGAGCACCGTTAAAGAAATTGCGATCTTCTTCGCCTTCACCGAATTTCACGTAGAATCCGCCCGAGTTTTCTTCGGCAGAGAATTCTTCTTCAAGATCCTGATGTTTCTTTTTTCCGAAAAGAGCCACAGTTTTCACCTCGTATAATTGGTTATTTTATGTTTAATCTTTGGCGGGCCACTTCGTACATAAGCACACCTGCGGCCACAGATGCATTAAGCGAATTTATTTTGCCGCGCATAGGGAGAGACACTACCACATCGCAATGATCCTTCACCAAGCGGCCCACTCCGCTGCCTTCGCCGCCTATCACAAGGGCCAAGCCATCGGAATAGTTTTCTTTCACCCAATCGGAGCCATCCATATCGGCGGCATAAACCCAAACGCCGTTTTCCTTAAGAAGCTCGATGGTGTTCACAAGATTGGTGACTCTTGCAACCGGCACGTATTCCAGCGCACCGCAGGCAGCCTTGGCGGCCGCAGGGGAAAGGGAGGCACTTCTTCTTTGGGGAATTACCACGCCGTGAGCGCCCGTGGCTTCGGCTGTTCTTATAATTGCCCCAAGGTTGTGAGGATCTTCAATGCCATCGCAGATTATGATAAAAGGCTTTTCACCCTTTGCTTTGGCGTTTTCCAATATTTCTTCCACAGAAGCATATTTATAAGCGGCCACTACAAGCGCCACGCCTTGATGATTTGCGCCCTCACAAAGGAAATCAAGCTTGCGGCTATCCACTTCCTTTATGGGGATACGCCTTTCGGCACATTTGGCAATAATAGGTGCGGTGGCACCGCCGGTGTGGCCCTTCACTACTAAAAGCTTATCGGGCTCACGGCCGCTTCTGTGGGCTTCCAGCACAGCATTACGGCCCGCTATTACCCAATTATCATCCATATTTATGCGATTCGTATCTCTGCTTTCTGCCATTTTTATGCTCCTTTTGGTAAATATACTTATATTCCATATAAGTATAACATAAGATAGTCGAAAATAGAAGAGGAAAATTTTATATTGTAGAATATTGTTTGTTGGCTTTCAACTATGGCTTTGACAAGTCGTCCCCGCTATGATATTATATTAGCAAAGCAATGGATTTCGGAGGTGACAATGTGGAAAGATACCGTATTGCAGGGCTGAACGTGGATATGAATCTCTATTATGAGCGCACTATCTCTCAGGCTGAAAAATATAAGGTAGAAGAAGATGGTACCCAAGCGGATATGACTATAGATATACCCCTTGAAAAAATCGTGGCCAAGGCGGCTGAAGGGCCCGTGGAGCCCGAACTGCAGGAGTATATGTCCACAGGCGCCGCCTTCTATAGAGGCCTTTTAAGGTTCAACGGCCTTATGCTTCACGCTTCTGCGGTGGAGCTGGATGGAAAGGCTTATCTCTTCTCAGCCCCCAGCGGCACAGGTAAATCCACCCACACCTCTCGGTGGGTCTCCTATTTCGGAAGCGAAAGAGCCGCGATAATTAACGACGATAAACCTGCCATTCGCGAAATAGACGGCGAATTTTATGTGATGGGAACTCCCTGGAGCGGCAAAACTAATCTGAACGAAAACAAGGCTGTGCCCCCTGCGGCTATTGCTTTTATTGAGCGAGGCGAGACCAACAGAATAGAGCGTATGAGCGCCAAGGAAGCCATAAAGAATTTGATGTGGCAGACTGTTCGCCCCAGCAAGGAGCAGAATATGGACAGATTGCTTATCTCCCTGGATAAGCTTCTTAAAACGGTGCCCGTTTATAAGCTTTATTGCAATATAAGCGATGAAGCGGTGGAAGTGGCATACCAAGCAATGAAAGAGGGAATATAAATGGATCTTCTTATAAAAAAACTGGATGAGCGCGCAATAGTTCCCAAGGCTGCCACGGGCGGCTCGGCAGGAATGGATCTTTGCGCCCTTTTGGATGAACCCCTCACAATAGCCCCGGGCCAACGTGCCCTTGTGCCCACCGGTTTGGCAATAGCCCTGCCCAACGCCGACTACGTGGCTTTGCTTTTTGCCCGCAGCGGGCTTGCCGTGAAGCACGGTATCACCCTTTCCAACTGCGTTGGCGTGGTGGATAGCGATTATCGCGGGGAAGTGAAGGTGGGCCTTATAAATCAGTCGGACAAGGCCTATGAGATTGCCCCCGGCGAGCGTATTGCCCAGATTGTGATAATGCCCGTTGTGGTGCCCAATCCCGTGGAAACTGATGAGCTTCCTGAATCCGATAGAGGAGCGGGCGGTTTCGGCTCTACCGGCAGGGGAATATAATAATGGAAAAAGATAGAATAAAGGTAGGCGCAGGTGTAATACTGCTGATATTCTCGGCGATGTATATCGCCTTTGCCGCCTTCGCAAATATTTATGCGTTCACCCTTAGCGCTGAAGCAGATCCCCACGGCGTTGGAAAGGACGTTCTGCAGCTGGCATCCGTGCTTATGGATATGGCTGCGGTATCGTTCGCGGCATTCAGCGTCTGCTGGAACATCCGAGCCCATAAGGGTTGGGGGAATAAAACGTCTCTCAGATTTTTTCGCTGGATATGCGTCAACGCTGTGCTGATGTTTTTTCTGCCGCCTGCGCTTTCCTATGATGCGGCAAATACGTTTAGTTCCTTCTTCACTTTTATGGGTTTCACCCCTGTGCTGAGCCCTGTGGTGATGATGGTGGCTGCTGCCGTGGTGATGCTGGATATTATAAAGCAGAAAAACGGCGGAACGCTACGAAAAAGAAGATAAAAAAATCCCACACCGAACACGGTGTGGGATTTTTGATTTCTCTACTGTGCGTTGTTGGCACCGATGGCAAGGCTTGTGGAGTAGTATCTGCCCGAGCGGTAGAACTGAACTAAGTCGGATCGTAGCCATGTCGTTCTGTG
>JAZRGE010000078.1:0-26966 GCA_045644025.1 Acutalibacteraceae bacterium
GTGTTGGAATTTTCCATTATGGATAGCAGCAAGAAATTGGATTTTTGGGAGAAAAACGTTTTTATTACCCACGGCCATCATCTTGAAAATGAACCGAGGGGCGCACAAAAAGGAGACGCGGTGTTCTATGGGCATACCCACGTTCCTGCTTTTGAGGAAAAAGACGGCATAGTTTACATAAACCCTGGTTCGGTTTCCATTCCCAAAAACGGCTCCCATAGGGGATATATATTGTTCGACGGATCCAAGATCGAGTTTAAGGATATGGAAATGAATGTGATCGAGGAAAAGAATATATGATGAAAAGCCGAGCCGAAAGTGCTCGGCTTTTTTATTGGAATATCAATATAGTCCATATTTTATGCGACAGATATATATATCTTTTTTTAAGATAAAGTGATACAAATAGAGTAGAAGTTTTTATAAAAAACGGAGGTATGCACTTTGAAAACGAGAAGAATTTCGCTTAGCGGTGATTGGAAATTGGCCTATGCCCAGCATGGCAGCCATTCCGACTACACATCTTCGGCTCAGATTACCGAAGAAGTAATTCCCGCAAAGGTTCCCGGCACTATCGAGCTGGATCTTTTTGCGGCAGGCAAGGTGGAGGATCTGTTTTTCGGCACCAATCCCGATAAGATTCGTCGCCTTACCGAAAGATTGCATTGCTACTATTTCAGAAATTTCAACGTGGATAATATCGAGAGCGCGCCAATTCTTCGCTTTGAAGGTTTGGATTGCTATGCCGATGTGTTCATTAACGGCCAAAAAGTCGGATCCTTTGATAATATGCTGGTGGAGCACGAAGTGGATATTTCCGATGCCCTGAAAATAGGCGCAAACGAGATTTTCGTGCATATAAAGCCTGCTGTTGTGGAAGCACAGAAATATGATTACAACCCCCTCATAAATGCAGGCCCCACAGCCTACGAACAGCTCTACGTTCGCAAGCCTGCACATATGTTTGGCTGGGATATTCTGCCTCGCTATGTTTCAGCCGGTATATGGAAACCGGTTGACATAATTTTCGAAGAAAAAGAAGGTATCAAGGAGTTTTATCTCAACACCACCGAGACCTTCGATAACAACCATTGGGCATCCATTCAGTTCTTCTATAAGCTCAAGGCTGATATTGTCGGCGGCGAAACGCTGACTCTTAAGGGCGTTTGTAAGAACAGCGTTGTGGAGGAAAAATGGTATCTCTGTTTCTCGGCAGGTATGCATCCCTTCCGCATTGAGAATCCCGAGCTTTGGTGGCCACGCAGCTATGGCGAACCTAATCAGTATGAATGGGAGCTTATTTTCGAGCGAGACGGTGAAGTGATCGAAAGCCTTAAGTTCACCCAGGGTGTGCGCGAGTGCCATTTGGATGCTACCGAGATTATCGATGACGATGGCAAGGGTGAGTTCCAATTCTTTGTGAACGGCCAGCCTATCTATTGCAAGGGAACCAATTGGGTTGCTGCCGATCCTTTCCACTCCCGTGATAAAGAGCGCATTCCTGCGATGCTGCAGTGCGCCGTGGATTGCAACTGTAATATGATCCGTTGTTGGGGCGGCAATGTTTATGAAGACGATCTTTTCTATGAGATATGCGATAGGGAAGGTATTATGGTCTGGCAGGATTTTGGTATGGCCTGCGCCAAGCATCCCCAGGATCCGGAGTTTCTTGCCCGAATGAGAGAAGAAGCCATAAAGGTTGTAAAAAGGCTTCGCCACCATGCTTGTATCACCCTTTGGGCGGGCGATAACGAAAGCGACTGCCGCTGGCTTTATTGGGAAACTCTTCGTGTGGATCCCAATAAAAACAAGATTACCCGCCAGGTGTTGCCCGACGTTCTTTTCGAAGAAGATCCCTGCCGCTCCTATCTGCCCAGCTCACCCTACGTTTCTCCCTTGATCAACAAGCTGGGTTGGAAATATAAGCCCGAGGAGCATTATTATGGCTGGGGCACCTTCTATAAGGATATGGACACACTCACCAGGAGATTTAAGTTTGTGAGCGAATTCGGTATAATGTCGTCCCCTTCGCCCGATAGCATTAAGAAGTTTATTTCCCCCGAATATCTTTGGAACAATAAGGGTGAAAACGATGAATGGGCGCTCCATTCCACCTCATCCATTCCCGAATTCCGGAGCGGCCAGGAAAAGGCCTTCCGCATAGGCGTGCACCACAAAAATATCGGTATGCTTTTCGATGAACCTGCCAACAGTTTGGCCGATTTCGCACGTAAGGGTCAGATACACCAGATGGAAGGTATGAAGTATACCGTGGAGTACTACCGCGCTCGCAAGTGGGATAAGACCGGTATCCTTTGGTGGAATCTTATGGATGGATGGCCCCAGTTCTCCGATGCGGTGATAGATTATTATTTCGATAAGAAATTGGCTTTCTACGGAATGGCAGTTTCTCAGGAAGACGTCTGCGTAGTCATGCTCGATGAAAAGGATAAAAAGCATTCCGTGGTTCTTTGCAACGATACCTGCAAAGAGGTTAACATAACATTTTCTGTGAAGGATATTGATACAGGCGAAATTCTTGCATCGGGAAAGGCATTTGTGCCCGCCAACTATAAATCGCAGATTGCGGAAATTCCTGCAACAGAAGGTAAGCGCTTCCTGCTTATTGAATGGAGCGGCGATGTTGAAGGAAAGAATCACTTTATGGATGCCAAGAGAGAAAAGATCAACCTTGATTGGTATCTTGAAAGGCTTCGCAAAACAGGAATATATACAGAATGGTTTGCCAAGCAGGATAATTGGGATTAAAGTAAAAAACAAAAAAGCCCGAGGTGAAGCCCTCGATCTTTTTGTTTACATAAAATTATCACAGGCTTTGGAGAAACTTTACTCTGTCGGCCATATCTTCGGCGCCAAAGATGTAGCTGCCTGCCACCAGTACGGTGGCTCCTGCCTTGGCGGCAAGGGGGGCAGTCTCGGCGTTTATTCCGCCATCAATTTCTATTTCCACATTCAGCCCAAGGCGGTTGATCTCAGCACTGAGCGCGGCCACCTTTTCCAGAGATTCGGGCATAAATTTCTGGCCGCCGAAGCCCGGCTCCACGCTCATCACCAGCACCATATCGCAAAGGGGGAGCAGGGGAAATATCTCCTCGGCCTTAGTGGCAGGTTTTATGGTGATATAGGGCTTGCAACCAAGGGAACGTATCTTTTTGAGAGTTTCGGCATTATCCGAGCCCGCCTCGTAGTGGAAACCCAGCCACGTGGCTTGCTTGGCAAAAACATCGATATATCTGTGGGGCTTTTCTATCATCAGATGCACGTCCAGAGGAATATCCGTGTGCTTGGCAACGCAATCTATCACGGGCGTGCCAAAGGAGATGTTGGGCACAAAAAGCCCATCCATCACGTCCATATGCAGCATATCCAAGCCGGCGGATTTGAGCACAGCCAGATCATCCTTAAGAGTTAAATAATCGGCCGCCAAGACCGAAGCAGAAACCTTTGCCATAATTTTTCGCTCCTTTTTAGGGGGATAACTTGATTTTATCAGCATTTTTCCTTTTAGTCAAGAGTGGTAAATGCAAGCGTTTTGTTGACAAATCGGTACATAGTTGATATAATACTAGATATTTATTTATATACAATGGGAGAGTTGTGTATGGTCAGAAGTATGACAGGCTACGGCAGAGCACAAATTGCCGGTAAGATATGCGATGCCACGGTGGAGATAAAATCGGTGAATCACCGCTATTTTGAGTTCTCGGCCAGGTATCCCAAAAACTGCGCTTTTTTGGAAGAAAAGCTTAAGAGCTACGTGCAGTCGAGAGTATCCAGAGGTAAGGTAGACGTTTACGTGAGCCTCGATTTTTATGAGAGTGATGATGTCTCGGTGGAGCTTAATCGCGCCTATGCCGATTCCTACGTGGCGGCGGCCAGATCTATTGCCGATATCTATTCGCTGGAGAATGATATCACAGCATCGGTCATTGCCCGCAATCCCGAAGTCTTCACCGTGAAGAAATCCATCATCTCGGAAGAGGAGATATGGGCCGATGTGGAGAAAGCTCTTTCTTCCGCTGTGGATAATTTTATCCGCATGCGCGAAGTTGAGGGTGAAAGGCTCAAGGCCGACGTTGTGGGCCGTACCCAGACTATTCTGGCCTTTGTGGAAAGCGTGGAGGAAATGAATCCCCAAACCGTTGCCGCTTATAGAGAGCGCCTTTATGCCAAGATAAAAGAAGTGTTGGGCAGCGTGGAGGTAGATGAGCAAAGAGTCATCACCGAAGTTGCTCTCTTTGCCGATAAGGTGGCTGTGGATGAGGAAACGGTTCGCCTGCGCAGCCACATAAAGCAGTTCACCTCTCTTATGGATAAGGATGAAGCCGTGGGCCGAAAGCTGGATTTCATCGTTCAGGAAATGAACCGCGAGGCCAACACGATCGGTTCTAAATCCCAGAATGCTCAGTTGCAGATGGTGGTTGTGAATATCAAGGCCGAGATAGAAAAGATCAGAGAACAGATTCAGAATATGGAGTAGGCTATGAAACTTATCAATATCGGTTTTGGAAATCTTGTCTCTTCTGTCCGCATTGTGGCAGTGGTGAGTCCCGAATCGGCCCCCATTAAGCGAATCGTGCAGGATGCAAAGGAAAAGGGTATGCTGGTGGATGCCACCCAAGGTAGGCGCACACGTGCCGTAATCGTCACCGATAGTGGCCACATAATTCTCACATATCTGCCTGCCGATAAGGTTTCGGCCAGAATGAACGATGAAGCCGAAATCCTGCCCTACGACGAGGAGGAAGATCAATGAGCCAAGGCAAACTTTTTATTATTTCGGGCCCATCGGGCGGAGGAAAGGACACAGTTCTTAAAGAACTGTTCAGGATAATGCCCGATATCAATCTTTCTAAGTCTTATATCACTCGTCCCAAGAGGCCGGGAGATGAACAAAAGCCCAAATACTGCTTTATCTCCAAGGAAGAATTTCTGGAGAAATTGGAAGCAGGGGAGTTTTTGGAATACAACGAATATATGGGGAATTACTACGGCACACCCCGCACTCCTATCGAAGAATCTGTTTCTTCGGGCAGAGATATCGTGCTGGAAATAGATATCAACGGTGCCCACAAAGTGAAGGAGCAGATGCCCGAAGCTGTGGGAATCTTTATTGCTCCGCCTTCCTTTGCCGTGCTTAAAGGCCGCCTTTTGGGCCGCAGCAGCGAAAGTGAAGAGCAGGTGGCTGGCAGAATGCGCCAGGCTGTGGAAGAAATGAAGCACGCCGAAGAATACGACTACGTGGTAGTCAACGATCAAGGTAAGGTAGAAGAATGCGCTCGCCGCATTTCGGATATAATTCTCGGAAACTACGAGAATAAAGCAGACAGCGAAAAAATAAAAACAAATTTGATAAAAGAGGTAATTAAAGATGTTGAATCCGTCAATTGGTAAACTCATTAAGGCTTACGACAGCCGCTACAAGTTGGTTCGCGATGTTGCTAATCGCGCTCGCAGGATCTCCGAAAATGCCGAAAAGGATAATGATATCCTTGTGGAGAAGCCCGTTACTCTGGCTATCGATGAGATCGCCGCAGTTAAGTGCCAGGAGGCATAATTTTACCGAAATAATCTAAGGGGGGAGGCTTGTCGGTGAACAGGGAGTTAACAGCGAGAATTGCCATTGAGCAGACTGCTCTGAGTTTCGACAAGCCCTACGATTATTCTGTGCCGCCCGAGATGCAGATTTCGTTAAAGCCGGGTTGCCGAGTTGCAGTCCCCTTTGGCCGATCCAATCGCCGCAGGGTGGGAATCGTGCTGGAAGTTTTTGAATCCAATGAAAAAAGAGAGTTAAAACCCGTTTTGCAGCAGATAGATCCGGAACCGATTTTAGATGATGAAATGCTCAAATTGGCCGATTATCTGCACAACACGGTGTTTTGCACCTATTTCGATGCGGTAAAAGCAATGCTTCCTGCAGGTATCACCCATAAGATGTCGGTGGTCTATTCTGTGGCCGAGAGTGCCGAATCCGCTGATGCCGATACATCTCAAAAGCAGATACTGCAGATATTGGCAATGGCTAAAAAGCCGCTCACAGCTTCTAAAATAGGCGAGCAGGCAGGCCTTAGCGATGCCACACCTATTCTTGATGCGATGGTGAAGCAAGGGTTTTTGCGCCGAGAAGATGTAGCTGTGCGCAGGATGAATGATGCCACCATAAAAATGGTGAGCCTTGTGGACCCCGCTTTTGATCCTTCCTCGATAAAATTATCTCCTAAGCAGGCCGAAGTAGCCAACCTTCTTTTGCAGGTGGGCACGGCTTCGGTTAAGGAAATATGCTATTTTGCAGGTGTCACACCCGTTGTGGTGAACGGCCTTGTGAAAAAAGGTATTGCCAGGCTTTATGATGAAGAAACTCTGCACAATGAATATATCCAAGGGCAGGGCAGGCAGACCGAAATAACACTCACCGATATGCAGAACAGGGAGTATCTGCGGCTTAAAGAAGCTGCGGAATCCCCCAAAGGGGAAACAGCCCTGCTCTTCGGTATCACGGGCAGCGGAAAGACACAGGTTTTTTTGAAGCTTGTGGACGACGCAATAAATGCCGATAAGGGTGTTATAGTGCTTGTGCCCGAAATTGCCTTAACCCCGCAAACTCTTTCTATCTTCAACAGCCGCTACGGTGATAAGGTGGCGGTGTTCCACAGCGCTATGTCTATGGGCAGGAGAATGGACGAATGGAAGAGGGTGAAGAGCGGGCAGGCAAGAATTGCTATCGGCACGCGTTCGGCTGTGTTTGCACCCGTGCAGAATCTGGGCCTTATTGTGATGGACGAAGAGCAGGAGCATACCTATAAATCGGAGCAGAATCCGCGCTATCACGCAAGAGACGTGGCCCGTTTCCGCGGAGCCTATCACTCGGCGTTGGTGCTGTTGGCTTCTGCCACACCTTCTATGGAAAGCTATAGTCTTGCCCAAAGCGGCAAGTATATTTTAAGCAAGCTCACCCAGCGCTACGGCAAGGCCGTGTTGCCCGATGTTGTCACCGTGGATATGCGCAATGAGCTTGCCGCAGGCAACACAGGCTCAATAAGCCGCTATCTGCGCGAAGAGATTTCCCGCACGTTGGAAAGCGGTAATCAAGCAATAATATTGCTTAATCGCAGAGGGCACAATACTTTTGTTAGTTGCCCTTCTTGCGGATACGTGGATAATTGTGATAATTGCAGCATTTCTATGACTTATCATTCCGCCAATAAGCGAATGGTGTGCCACTATTGCGGAGAGACACGTCCTGTACCCGAAAAATGCCCTGTGTGCGGCAATGTGCACATGAAATTTATGGGAGCAGGCACTCAAAGGGTGGAAGAAGAGCTTAATCTCCTTTTCCCCGATGCAGGCGTGCTTCGCATGGATTCCGACAGCACTATGACACGCGGAGCCTATGAAGAAGGTTTTAGTCGCTTCGCAAAGGGCAAATATAAAATACTGCTGGGCACCCAGATGGTGGCCAAAGGCTTAGATTTCAGCAAGGTCACACTTGTGGGTGTGCTGAACGCCGCAGGTTGCAGCACAGGCGAGGATTATCGTGCCTTTGAGCGCTCGTTTTCTTTGCTCACCCAGGTGGTGGGCCGCTCGGGCAGGGGAGACACCCCGGGCACCGCTGTGATTCAGACTTGGGAGCCCGAACTGAAATTGATCGAGCTTGCCAAGGAGCAGGACTACGAAGCCTTCTACAACACCGAAATACTCACCCGAAAGCTTATGGCTTATCCGCCCTATTGCAATATGGTGATGGTTGGAGTTGTGGGGGCAGACAGAAGCCGTGCTCAAGCTAAAGCTCAAGGCATATTTGCGGCTGTAAAGCAGCTTGCCGAAAGCGAATACAGCGATGTGAAGATGGTGATATTAGGCCCTTCTGCCGCTGCTGTGCCTAAGGTTGGCGGCAAATATCGCTTCAGAATGCTCATTAAATGCCGAAGCGGCCCCAGATTCAGGGAGATGCTGCGCAAGGCAATTGATATAGATAATAAAAAGGATTCCGCTTCGGGAGTCAGCGTGTTTGTTGATGTTAATCCCGAGACGATAATATGAAAGGTTGATTATATGGCTATTCGCAACATTGTGAAGGATGGCGACGAAGTTCTGGCAAAGAAGTGCCGTGTTGTTACAGATTTCGATGATAGATTGGCACAGCTTCTGGATGATATGGCCGATACTTTGATAGAAGCCGATGGGTGCGGCTTGGCCGCTCCCCAGGTGGGCATACTCAAAAGGATATGCCTTGTGGATGTGGGCGATGGCCTTATCGAACTTATTAATCCCGAGATCATCAAGGCTTCGGGCAGCCAGAAGGAGATAGAAGGTTGCCTTTCCTGCCCCGGTGTGTGGGGATATACAAAGCGACCCATGAAGGTGACAGTGAAGGCGCAGGATCGCAACGGAAACGAATTCACCGTGAGCGGAGAAGGCCTTAAGGCTCGCGCATTCTGCCACGAAATAGATCATCTGGATGGCACCCTTTTCAAGGAAAAGGTTGTTGAGTTTGTGAATTTAGAGGAAAACGGAGACTAACAGTATGAGGCTTGTTTTTATGGGCACACCCGATTTTGCATCGGCCGTGCTTGAAAAGTTAATAGCCGAAGGTTTTGAAATAGCTGCTGCGTTCACAAGGGCCGATAAGCCCAAGGGCCGCAAGCAGGAACTTTGCGCACCCCCTGTGAAGGAAGTAGCTCTGGCAAACAACATTCCCGTTTATCAGCCCGAAAGCCTTAAGAACGGTGCGGCCGAGATAATTAAGAGTTATGAACCGGATGCAATAGTTGTGGCGGCTTATGGAAGGCTGCTGCCTAAAGAAGTGCTGGATATCCCGCGCCTTGGTTGTGTGAACGTTCACGCCTCTATTCTGCCTCGCCATAGGGGAGCATCTCCTATTCAGAGTGCTATCCTTTGCGGAGATAAGCTCACGGGTGTCACAACAATGCTTATGAACGAAGGCTTGGATACGGGAGATATTTTGGAAATCGCTACCACCGAAATTGGTGAGAGCGAGACTGCCGGTGAACTCTTTGATAGGCTGGCTGTTATTGGTGCCGATCTTGTGTGTCACACCCTTCGTGGCCTTGAAAAAGGGGAGATCACACCCCAAAAGCAGGACGATGCGGGCGCAACCTACGCAGCAATGATATCCAAGCAGGCCGCAAAGATAGATTTTTCTCTCGCGGCGGAGCAGATATGCAATTTAGTCCGTGGTATGAATCCGTGGCCCGTAGCCCATACTCTTTTGGGCGGCAAGATTTTTAAGGTATATGCCGCAAAGGCTTCAGACTATACCACCGATCTTCCTGCAGGAAGTGTTGCTGTGGGAGAGAAGCGTCTCGTTGTGGCCGCAGGCCAAGGCACGGCCTTGGAACTTTTGGAAGTGCAAGCCGAAGGCGGCAAGAGAATGACTGTTGCTCAATTTCTGGCAGGCCATGCCATTCCTTGCGGCACAATGCTTGGTGAATAGATATGAATAATCCCAGATTATGCGCCCTGGAAGCCTTAAAGCGCACTCGAAAGGATGGGGCTTATTCCAATCTTGTGTTGGATGTTGTGCTGTCTGAATCGGATCTTTCCTCTGCGGACAGAGCTTTCGCTTCTGCTCTTTACTACGGCGTGTTGGAACGCACCATCACTCTGGACTATATCATTTCTCAGCTTTGCACATCCTCAGCAAAGAAAGTGGCTCCGCTGGTGATGGATTGCCTCAGATTGGGAATTTATCAGATAAAATATATGGATAAAGTGCCCGAAAGCGCCGCTGTGAACGAGACTGTGAAGATTGCAAAGCAAAAATGTTCGGGTGCGGCAGGGTTTGTGAACGCTGTGTTGCGCCGCGCTTGCAGGGAAGAGATTGAGCTTCCTGTGGGGCGAACAGCATATGCGCTATCCATAAATTATTCCTGCCATAAATCCATTGCAAAGGAACTTATGGATTCTTATGGTTATGAGCAGGCTGAGAAATTCTTGGCCGAATCTCTTAATGCTCCCCCTGTTTATATAAGGGTGAACACCACCGCTGTTTCGCCCGAAGTTCTTATGGAAAAGCTTTTGGGAATGGGGCTAAATGTTAGCCGAACCGATATCCCCGAAGCGTTGGCCGTGAAGAACATTGGCAATCTGGAAAACAATCCGCTTTTTACGGAAGGTTTTTTCCACGTGGAAGATATGGCCGCTCAGTGGGCTGTGAAGGTGTTGGCGCCCAAGGCGGGCCAGCGTGTGTTGGATCTTTGCGCCGCCCCCGGCGGAAAAGCTTTTTCTGCCGCTGAGTATATGGAAAACAAGGGCGAGATACTGGCCTTTGATTTATATGAAAACCGAGCCAACCTCATAAGAAACGGTGCGGAAAGGCTGGGCCTTTCAATCGTGCGGGCCAATGCCGCCGATTCCACTGTGCATAATAGTGAGCTTGGCCAATTCGATAGAGTGCTTTGCGATGTGCCTTGCTCAGGGCTTGGTATTATCCGCCGTAAACCCGATATTAAGTATAAGTCGGCAGAGGATTTCGCTGATTTGCCCGATCTTCAGTATGCTTTGTTGGAAAACGGAGCAAAGTATCTTAAAAAAGGCGGCAGGCTGGTTTATTCCACCTGCACCCTTCGCCCCGCAGAAAATGAAAATATAGTGGCTCGCTTTTTGGCCGAGCACCCCGAATTTTCGCCCCTGGAGCTCGATATTGCAGGGGAGCGGGCATCTGCCAGAACATTCTGGCCTCAATCTGATAAAACCGACGGTTTTTTTGTCGCAGTTTTTGTTAAGGAGTAGTCTATGCTTGAAAGAGATATAAAATCTCTATATCCCGAAGAACTTGCCGTTGCCTTTAAGGAAATGGGCGAGCCTTCTTATCGTGCAGCTCAGGTGTTTGATTGGCTGCATAGGGGGATACACAGCTTTGATGAAATGACTAATATCTCCAAAGCGCTGCGCCAAAAACTGGCCGATAATTATGATATAAGAAATGTAGGCATTGAGAAAAAACTTGAATCGGGCATAGATGATACTGTAAAATATCTATATAAGATGTCCCACGATGGAGAGTTTGTTGAATCGGTGCTTATGCGATATCATTATGGTGATACGGTTTGTGTATCCACACAGGTGGGTTGCCGAATGGCTTGCCGCTTCTGCGCCTCGGGGCAGAACGGGCTCACCAGAAGTCTCACAGCTTCGGAAATGCTATCCCAGATCACTGCCGCCCAGGCCGATACGGGTCGCCGAGTTTCTCACATAGTGATGATGGGAATGGGCGAACCTTTTGATAACTACGAAAATGCTCTGCGGTTTATCCGCCTGGCCAGCCACGAAAAAGGTCTTAATCTTTCGGCAAGGCATATCACTCTTTCCACCTGTGGCGTTGTGAAGGGAATTCGTCGCTTTGCTGAAGAAGGTCTGCCGGTCACCTTATCCGTTTCGCTGCATGCACCAAACGATAGCGTGAGAGATAAGATTATGCCGGTGAACAAAAGCTGGGGCGTGGATGAGGTGTTGGCCTCTGCAGGGGATTATGCTAAGGCCACAGGCCGCCGGGTTTCCTATGAGTACGCTCTGTTTAAGGATGTGAACGATCAGGATGCCCACGCTAAGGAATTGGCCGAACGGCTTCGGGGCACTCTGTCTCACGTGAATCTTATTCCCGGTAATCACGTTGATGAAACCGATTTGGCATCCTCCGATCCTGCAAGGGTGAAGAGATTTGCCTACATATTAGAAAAGGGTGGAATTCCTACCACCGTGAGAAGGACGCTGGGGTCGGATATCAATGCCTCCTGCGGCCAATTAAGAAAGGAAGTGAAAGCAGATGCTGATAGTTAGCCTAACAGATAAAGGGTTGGTGAGAGAAAGCAATCAGGATTCCTATGCCGCAGGCGAGTTATCGGGCGGAGTGGCTTGGGCTGTTGTGTGCGATGGTATGGGCGGAGCCAACGGCGGAAATATTGCCAGCGCCATGGCTGTTAAATCCATATCCGAAAGCATAAACTCCAACTACCGCGAGGGTATGAGCAGCAACTCTATTCGTGATCTTCTGCTTTCGGCCGCTGCTGCCGCCAATGCTTCAATTTACGATACCGCCAATAGCGTGGAGAGCCTTAAAGGAATGGGCACCACCCTTGTGGCTGCCGTGATAGCATCGGGAGTAGCTCATATTGTTCATGCAGGCGATAGCCGAGCCTATCTTTATTATTCGGGCGAAATGGAGCAGATCACCAAAGATCACTCGGTAGTCCAGAGTATGATAGACGATGGCAGGCTTACAACTGATGAAGCCAAGACCTACCCCGGCAAGAACTACATTGTTCGCGCTTTGGGAGTGGATAAGAGAGTTGATTGCGATTACAACGAGTTTGATATGCCCGAAGGAAGCACATTGCTTGTTTGCACCGATGGGCTCACGAACCTTGTGGACGACGGCGTGATACTCTCTGTGCTTGGCGAAAATAATATTCAGGAATGCCCAAAAATACTTATAGATCTTGCCAACCAAAACGGCGGCCGCGATAATATCACCGCGGTGCTTGTATCAAGGTAGTATAGGAGTGAAATTATGGATAAGTATATTGGTAAAAGGCTTGATGGCCGCTATGAGATTAAGGAAATAATCGGTATGGGCGGTATGGCCGTTGTTTATAAGGCCTACGATAATATCGAGGATAGAATTGTTGCTGTGAAGATCCTTAAGGAGGAATTTGCAGGCAACGAAGAGTTTCTGCGCCGTTTTAAGAACGAAAGCAAGGCTGTGGCCCTGCTTTCCCATCCCAATATCGTTAAAGTGTTCGATGTTAGCTTCGGCGATCTTATTCAGTATATTGTAATGGAATATATTGATGGCATCACCCTTAAAGAATATATCGAGCAGCAGGGTGCTCTTAGCTGGAAGGAGACTGTGCACTTCACGATCCAGATTCTCCGCGGACTTCAGCACGCCCACGATAAGGGTATTGTTCACCGCGATGTTAAGCCCCAGAATATAATGCTTTTGCCCGATCGCACCATCAAGATGGCCGATTTCGGTATTGCAAGATTTGCCAGAAACGAGCATCAGACTATGACCGATAAGGCTATCGGTTCGGTGCATTATATCAGCCCCGAGCAGGCCAAGGGTGAATTGACCGATGAAAAGGCCGATATCTATTCCGTGGGTATTATTATGTACGAAATGCTCACAGGCCAGGTGCCATTCACTTCCAAGAGTGCTGTTTCGGTGGCTATAATGCAGCTGCAGAATGATCCCAAAAAGCCCACCGAAGTGAATCCCGAGATCCCGGAAGGCCTTGAAGATATCACCATGCACGCTATGCAGAAGAGCCCCGATGATAGATATAAGACTGCAGCCGAAATGCTGCACGATCTGGAAGAGTTTAAGCGCTCTCCCGGTATGAGATTCGAGTATTCCTATTTTGTGGATGATTCTCCCACCCGCTTTGTGGCAGGCACCGGCATTGTGAACGATGCCGAGTTGGCAGATGATGACGACGAGGATGACGAGGACGACGAGCGCTCTCCCATCCTGCCCATTCTTGCAGGTATAGCCACCACTTTGGTGATAGCTCTGGTGGCTCTGCTTATTCTTTTTGGCCCCACACTTTTCGGCACCACGGGCGATTCTATTGAGGTACCTGAATTTATAGGGCTTACCTATGAGCAGATACTCACCAGTGATGAATACGATGATTTCAGGATCACAAAGTATGAAGATTATAACAACGATTATCCTGCGGGCGTAGTCTTTGCTCAAGATCCCGGTGAGGGAGCCACAAGGAAGAAAAGCAATGCACAGGTCACTATCTGGATCAGCCTTGGCCCCAAGGTGGCAAAGGTGCCTAATCTTTACGGACTCCCCATAAATTCGGGTATTAACGAGCTTGTGAAGAATGGCTTTAACGTTTATGAAATAGTCTACGAAGAGGATCCCAACGTGCCGGCAGGCTGCATTATTAAAACAGTGCCTGCTGCAGGCGACAGCGTTGATCCTATCACCAAGATCACTATCTATCAGTCGGGTGGCGCCGCCGATGCTTTGGTTACGGTGCCTATGCTCGTTGGTATGACAGAAGCCGAAGCCAAGAAAGCAATCGAGGCTGCCGGCTTCACAGTCGGCACGGTAACAACCGAATATAATCAGCTTGCGGAGGCAGGATACGTTGTTAATCAGAGTCTGCTTCGCGGTGAGTCCTACGAGCGAAACACACCCATTGATATCGTGCTCAGCAACGGTCTTTGGAAGTTCAGCCACGATCTTAAGCTGGATATCGAAAATCATTCTGCCGATCTCTTTACCAACGGCAACGAAACTCTAACCTACACTCTTAATATATATGAATGGACTGTGGGCACCGAAGAATCCACCGCCAAAAAGAGCACAGGCATTATTGATAGCACCAAGAAAGAATACGTTCACAGTGTTGTTGTGGAAGGCGCTGATACCGCTATCGCACCCGTGAACGTGAAGATTACAATTATTGCAAGCGGTGTGGAAGGCGCTACCGAAAGGGTGTTCTACGTGGCTCAGGTGGATGCCGAAGAAAAGGTTGTGAGCAACGAACTTTATTGGCCGCAGAACACAGCCAATGAGGGCGTTGGCGCATAAATTATACAGTAAAGGTATAGTATGGCAGAACTTAAGAAAATCACAGGAACTGTTATAAAGCAAATTGCCGGCTTCTACTATGTAGATGCCGGCGATGGCATATATGAATGCAGGGCAAAGGGTCGCTTCCGCAACGTGCACGAAACACCCCTGCCGGGCGACGCCGTGGATATTCTGGCGGCCGCTGGAGCTACAGGTAGGCTGGAAAATATCCATTCGCGCCGCAATTTCTTTATCCGCCCTGCCGTGGCCAATGTGGATAGAATGTATATCGTTTCTTCCGTGGTTGATCCTGCTCCCAACGCTGTGGTTATGGATAGATTGGCTGCTATTGCCGAATTTAAGGGCGTGGAACCCGTTTTTGTTTTCAATAAGGCCGATATCGCCGATGCAGAGAGTTGGGCTGATATATATAGGAAGGCAGGATTCGAGACATTCGTTGTCTCGGCCGCCACGGGAGAGGGCGTGGCTGCTCTACGTGAGAGTATTAAGGGCAGAATATGCGTCTTCACAGGCAATTCCGGCGTGGGAAAATCCAGCCTGCTTAATCATATCTTTCCCGAAGCTGAGTTGGCCACGGGTGAGATAAGCACAAAGCTTGGCCGTGGTCGCCACACCACCCGCACAGTGGAACTTCTTGGCACAAGCGGCGGCTACATAGCCGATACACCCGGCTTTTCTTCACTAACCTTTGAGCAGGAAGATATTTTGAAGGACGATCTGGTGAATTGCTTTAGGGAATTTGCCGATTACGTTGGTGATTGCAGGTTTACGTCCTGCTCACATACGTCCGAAAAGGGTTGTGCCGTGCTTGATGCTGTGAGGGCAGGGGATATTCACCCCAGCCGCCTGGAAAGCTACAAGGTGTTTTATGATGAACTTAAAAATATAAAGGAATGGGAAAGAAAAAAGAAGAGTGAGTAGTCAAATTTCTTGACATTTCCGCAGCCTTTATTTATAATGTGTCTTGTCGCCGCTGTGGTGGAATTGGCAGACACAAGGGACTTAAAATCCCTCGGTAGCAATACCGTACCGGTTCGACCCCGGTCAGCGGCACCAAAAAATCCAAGCCTGATGGCTTGGATTTTTTTATTGCACCGATAATATTGTTGTGATATTATTCTAATAAAGGAGTGAGTGCTGTGCAGAGTGAGAAGTTTCGGCATATTTTGCTATCGGGTGAACAAGTTGTTTGGGCCGATGGTGTGAACAAGTCTTCTTTCAGGGCCAAAGGGATAATAAAAGGCGGAGCTGTACTTTTGCCGCTCAGCATTTTTGCGGGAATGTTTGTTGGTGCGCCTGCATCTGCCGCTATGAATAAAGAAGGAGCGGGCGAGTTTTTTACGGTGATATTTTCTATTGCTGCGGTGCTGTTTGCGGTGGGATTTCTGGTTAATCTTATTAGAGTGGTGCTGCAATCCAACAACACGTTCTTTGCTATCACCGATAAAAGAGTCATAAAGCTGGAAGGCACCTTCGGCAATCGTTTCAGCCACTATTCCCTTAAAAACGTGGGCAACGTTTTTGTGCAGGGCGGTGCGTTTGATGCCAAAGGCGCGGGTGGTAGCGCAGATATTATTGTGGCGGCGGCTGATTTTCACACCGATCCTAATGGAAATCGTGTGCGCTCCAAAATGGTGGTGCGATCGCTTAATCGAGCCTACGATGCCTACAAACTGCTCTCGGAAATGACAGAAGGAAACAACGAAGCGCTGAGAATAATAGCAGAATAAAATTAACCCCCAAGCTACGGCTTGGGGGGTTTGTTATTTCTTCACTACTTGGGATATTAAGTTATAATCGTTGGTGAGAATGGTGTCGATTCCCATATCCAGGAATTCTTGGGTTTCCTTCTGGTTGTCCGACCAAAAGACGTTGCATAGAATTCCGTTGGCGTGGGCCATTTCCACCGTTTCCTTGGTGAAGTAGGGCTTAAAAAGCTGGATCTTCTTGGTGCCGAGAGCAAGGGCTCGCTCCACCATAGAAAGGGGATCTTTGTTGCCATCCCATCCCACGCAACAGGCAATGTCTGGGGCATATTTCTGAGCTTTGCGGATCATATCGTCGTTGCTTGTCATAAAATACACGTGCCTTTGGCAATCGTATTTTCTTATAAGAGCCACAATTTCTTCCAACATATCCTTTTCAAAGCGGCAATCCCATATCTTCACGTGGATGTTCATTATGGTTTGGCCGGCCAACTTCTTAAGGATATCTTCAAAGGTGGCAATCTTCATTCCTGCAAATTTTTTGCCGTATTTGCAGCCAAAATCAAGTTGTTGCAGTTCACTCAAAGTGTGCTCATAGATCTTACCGCTGCCGTTGCTCACTCTATCCAGAGTGTCGTCGTGGCAGGAGACCAGCACGCCATCCTTTGTGCTCCAGATATCAAACTCGATCTCATCGGCGCCCATAGCCACGGCAGCCCCAAAGGCCGGCAGACTGTTTTCGGGGGCAATGGTGTTGAAACCTCTGTGGGCGCAAACTCTGGGGTAGGGCATATCGGTATCGAAAGGCACCACACCCGACCCTGCAACTCTGTATTGCCAGGGATTGCGGCCGTATTCCATATATTCATAATGAGCGGCAGGCTTTCCGCCAAAACCTGCAGGTTTATAGTATTTATCCTGAGGATCAAATTCGGCAAAAGCCACGCCTTGCCGACCCTTCATATTGCAGAGCACCTTGCCCGTGGGGGCAACTATCATACTTGCACCGCATATATTGGAATCCTCGCTGTAGCTTACCGAAGATCGCAGTACGTATGCATTGGTGTTGTAGGCCAAGAAGCGGCAGGTAGTCTCAATTGCATCGTGGGAATCACTGCGCTGCAGGGAGCAACCGATTATAATATCGGGCTTCTGCCTTGCAATGGCAGGAAAAGCTTCGTAGAAATAAAAATCATAGCAGGTAAGGAAGGCGAAACGAATGCCCTCCATCTCCAGAATATAAGGCTTAGCATGCTGCAGATTATAGCTGTTGTCCAGGCAAAATGTCTCTTTCTCCGAGGGAGGAAGATGCCTCTTGAAATATTTGCCGCAAAGATTTCCCTTGCGATCAAAGGCATAGGTGGTATTGCGCCAGCCGGCCTCTTCCAAGCTTAGCGCGTTCACAAACACCATTGAGCTGCAGCGCAAAGCCGTTTCACTGCACTTAGCAAGCAGCTCATCAATATATCTGTTGTGATAGATTAAAGTTTCTTCCAACGTGGATGTGGCGCAGGGAACATCGCTATATTCGGGGAGCACAATAATATCGGCCGAATTATCAATGTTATCCATTGCATTCAGCTTAAACTGAAAATATTCATCGCAATAATCGGTGCTGTTGGAATAGGGCGGCTGAATAATAAACGCTTTCATAATTTTTCTCAAAGTTCAATTTCTGCCACAAGGCCGTAGTGATCGGAGGGGAATTTGCCGTCGAACGTGTCGGTTATGGTCTTATAGGATATGGGGCGGCATTTGTTGTCTATAAAGCAGTAGTCGATGTGGTTGCTTATATCCTGCGGATCGTTCTTGCCAAAATTGTGCCATGTGCCCTGCATATCCTTGGCGGTGGCGGCATTTACATCGCAGAAAATGCTTGTGAGTGCACTATAGGCAGGGGAAAGGGGAGATGCGTTGAAATCGCCCACAATAAAGCCCGGCATATCGCCGATGGAGGCTTTGTATTGCTCAATAAGCTTAACGCTTGCCACCTGGCCTTTATCGCCAAAGCCGAAATGTGTGTTCATAAATAGGAAGGTTCTACCGCTAACTTTTTCTTTAAGCACCACCCAAACACACATTCTGTAGCAATCGTAGATCTCGTCCCAGCCTTTGGACTCCTGCACGGGGGTTTCGGAAAGCCAGAAATATCCCGTTTTCAGGGCTTCAAAGCGGTCTTTCTTCCAAAGCAGGGGAGAAGATTCCAATTCGCTTTCGGCGCGATAACGATTAAATATTTCGTATTCTTCACCGTACATTTCCAGAAGAAGCGGCCACCATTCGGGCCTGTTTTCCTGGAATCCGATAAGATCGGGGGAATGCTGATCTACGGCGGCTTTGAGCCTGGGGGCGCGTTCGGGTATGGAATTGCCATCGGGCTTGCTGCCGCAGAGAATATTAAAACTAACTACTTTAAGAATCACATTTTTCACCACCATATAAGTATGGTTTAATTATAAACTTTTTTGTGTGGCAAAGTCAATAATGGGAAGATATATATTCTAAAATATGCTTGCTGTCTTGCCGATTTTTGCTATAATAAAAGCGAAAGGAGTGAATAAAATGCATAAATTAAGTATTTCTAAAGAGAATTCATATTTCTGCAATAACAGAACACCCTTTTTCTATGCGGCCGATACAGTGTGGTCGGCCTTTGCAGGGCCTTCACTGGAAGAATGGGATGAATACCTGAGAGTGCGAGCATCCCAAGGATTTAACGCTGTGCAAATCTCTATTCTGCCGCTGTGGGATAGGGGGAATATCAGCCCCTTCGAGCCGCAAAGGCTGCTTCCCTTTAAGGTGAAGAGCGATGGAAGGTACGACTTCGATGCAATAGATGAAGCATATTTTGAACGAGCCGCTCTTTTTGTGCAAAAAGCGGTGGAAAGAGGCTTCCTGCCGGTGCTCACGATTTTGTGGTGTGATTATGTTTTGGGCAGCTGGGGCGCGGCCAAAAGGGATTTCGATGTGATGCCGAAGGAATGCGCTGCAAAGTATGCGGAATTTGCGGTGAAAAAATTTGCTCCTTATACCCCCGTGTTTGTGCTGGGTGGAGATACAGATGTTAAAGGCGAGGCGATTGATATTTATCTTAATGCCGCAAAACTAGCAAGGAAATATGCTCCCGATTCCTTGATCACGATCCATCTTTGCGGCGAGAATTCCGATCTGCCCGATTGCGTGGCAAAGGAAATAGATTTTTATATGTATCAATCAGGCCATATTGTGAGAGATAAAAATTACTCAATATCTCTGGCAAAGGTTTTTGCGCAGAAACAGCCGCACAGGCCAATAATTAATAGCGAACCCTGCTATGAAGGGCACAACAGGGCGGAAGGCTTTGGCAGGTATAGTTCCTTTGATGTGCGCAAGGCAATGTGGCAAAGTGTTCTCAGCGGAGCAAAAGCAGGCGTTTCTTATGGGGCCCAAGGCCTGTGGGGCTTTGCACGCTACGGGGAAGACGGCAACAGTGTGGAATTTGCCGGCAGGCCTTATGATTGGCACGATGCCGTGCGAAAAGAAGGCGCATGGAACATAGGCTTTTTGAGGCATATTTGGGAAAAGTACCGCTTGTGGGAAATGGAACCGTACGAAAGGGAGATAATAGCTCCGAAAGAAAGCTGTATTGCCTATAATAAGGCCGCAAAGAGCTTTGTGATGTATTTGCCCTATGCCGATAGGGTGATTATTCCTGAGGAATTATGCGAAAACGAACTTACTTTAATAGACTTGAAAAACGGTAGGATCTTATATGCCCAATGCTTGCAAACAAAGGAAGGGGCTAAACTTCCTTTGCAGGATGTTGCGGAAGATATGCTGATAATCGGGACCTCAAAATAAAAACAAGCGCTCCAAGACGTTCTTGGAGCGCTTTTGTTATGATTCTTTATGAATTGTGAATAAGCTTATACATCTCTTCTGCGGCGAATCTGGCCTTAGCCACAATGCTCTTGCCCTTGGGGAAGCAGTAGTAGAGCCTGTCTTTATTGCCAATGCAGATCACATCGCCCTTTTCGTACCAATAATAATCGGCATTCAGACTATAAGAGGCAGAAACGGGCTGGCTGTAATTTAGTTTGCCTTCGCAACCTATGAGCTTGAAACCGTCTTTATCGTGGGTAAGCCTACCTTCGCCTATCATATAAAGGGCTTTGTAGTCGGTCAGCACACCGATCTCCACATCCCATTCTGCATTATATTCGCCGCTTTCTACTTCGCGGCGCACGCAATCTCTTTCCCAATTAAACCAATCGGGAATGTGGGGAAATTCGGTCTCGCCCGAAAGAGCGGCCATTCGGCCAAGGGTGGTAAGCTCATATTCCTTGCCGCAACTGTGGCAGGTAAGCTTTGTTCCTTTGCCTTCCATTTCACCTTCGGTGTTGCAGGCAGGGCAACGGTAGAGTATCCTATCCAGTCCGTCGGCGCGGAAGGACTCTTTCACTTCTACCCCTTTTTCGTATTGGGTTGCAAAATTATCAAAGGAAAAGGCGTTGTCTAATATTTCGTCCAGTTCATCCACTGATTTTGCTTTTATCTCTTCGGGAGTGAGCAGGCATTTCATGTGAGCACCGGTCTTCACCTTGCGGAGCTGCAGACAATTGTAGAGCGGATCGCGAAGAAAGGCGCCGTCGGTGATAATTGTGACAACGGGCACGTTTAGCTTCTTAAGCAGAGTGCCCATCTTGCGAGGCAGGGTGACCGATGTGCCATCGAAGGTGTAGCCCGCCTCGGGATACATAAGCACACTTGTGTTGTTTTTCTTAATGGCGTGTATCATATCCATTATAAGCGAAACGTCGCTCACAAATTTCTGGGTGGGAATGCAGCCGATGCGGCGCATAAGCCAGCTCTTGCCCACCATTCCGTCCCAAGTGCTCACAATGTTGTAGGGCTTAGGAAATAGCAAGCGCGAGGCTATCTTAAGATCGATAAAACTGGAATGATTCATAAGGATCAGCCAAGGGCCATCACCTGCTTCTTCCATGCGCTCGGTGGTGTAGCTGAAGCGGGTGGAAAACAAATCGGGTATGGCCAGAATACGGATAAGCGCCTGCAGGATAAGCCATGGCTTCATAGGACGCTTATGAGCGGGCTTTTTTATGGAAAGAGCATATTCGGGGGAGACGTATTTTGTCTTGATCTTCATGTGCTTGCTCCTTTTGTGAGTGTTAGCTTGTTAGCGCACAAGCTAACATTATTTTACATTATATAAGGGGATAAGACAAGAAAAAATTATTTCCACCTTGATTTTGTAAAATGCGGTATATATAATATAGTGGGTGAAATTTGGGCTTTTTTAGTATTTGGCCCGTTTCCAACGTAAAAGGAGTTTGATCATCTATGCGCAAAACCAAGATTATATGCACTATTGGCCCTGCATCCTCCGATGCCAAGGTGCTGGAGGAAATGTGCCTTGCTGGAATGAACGTTGCCAGGCTCAATTTTTCCCACGGCACCCATGAAGACTATTTGGAGAAGATAAACACTATTAAGGCTGTGCGCGAGAAGCTTAATCTGCCAATCGCTATCCTGCTGGACACCAAGGGTCCGGAGTACCGTATCCGTTCTTTTGAGGGCGGAAAGGTTTCCCTTAAGGAAGGGGATATGTTTACCCTTACCACCGAAGAGATCCTGGGTGATGCCACAAGGGTTTCCGTGAACTACAAGGGCCTGGCAAACGATCTTGAAGTAGGGGATAGGATACTCATAAACGACG
The DNA here is from genome assembly GCA_045644025.1 of Acutalibacteraceae bacterium. Classification (GTDB taxonomy): domain Bacteria; phylum Bacillota; class Clostridia; order Oscillospirales; family Acutalibacteraceae; genus JAZRGE01. The sequence continues at coordinate 22,019 of JAZRGE010000078.1, forward strand.
GTCTTATCGAGCTGCGCGTAGAGTCTGTTTCCGATAAAGATATTGAGTGCCGTGTTATCAACGGCGGTGAGCTGACCGACCGTAAGAGTATGGGTTTCCCCGGCAAGGTGCTTAAGCAGATATATTTAAGTGAGCAGGATAAGAGCGATATTCTTTTCGGCATAGAGCAAGGTGTGGATTTTATTGCTTGTTCTTTTGTGTCCTGCAAGCAGGATCTGCTGGATGTTAAGGAATTCCTTAAGGCAAACGGATCTCCCAATATTGAACTTATTGCCAAGATCGAGAATCAGGCAGGTATAGATAACATAGAAGAAATTTGTTCCGAGTGCACCGGAATTATGATAGGTCGCGGAGATTTGGGCGTGGAGATACCTTTTGCCGAGCTGCCTGCCGTGCAGAAAAAGATCATCACAAAGTGCAGAATGCTGGGCAAGCGCGTTATCACAGCCACCGAGATGTTGGAATCAATGATAAGCAAGCCGCGCCCCACCAGAGCCGAGATCTCCGATGTGGCCAACGCCGTTTACGACGGTACAAGTGCCATTATGCTCTCGGGTGAGACTGCTGCGGGCAAATATCCCGTGCTCACGGTTAAAACAATGTCCGGTATAGCCGAGCAGACCGAAAAGAATATAAATTATTCCAAACGCTATCACGATTCGGAATTTAAGATAAGCAGCACCTTGGATGCTATTTCCCACGCTACCTGTGCCATGGCTATAGATACTCTTTCCAAGGGTATTGTAGTCTGCTCCATCTCGGGTATGACAGCGCGTATGGTCTCCCGTTTCCGTCCGCCTATGGATATTATCGGCCTTACTACCGATGAGACCACCTGGCGCAAACTGGCGCTTTCCTGGGGCGTTATCCCCGTGATGTGCGAGCATTTCGATTCAACCGACGTGCTTTTCTACACAGCAAAGAACACAGCTGTGGCTGTGCTTGGCCTTAAAAAGGGCGATAAGACTGTGCTCACCGGCGGCCAGATAAACGGCCACTCGGGCAATACCAACATGATAAAAATAGAAACAATATAAAGAGTGATTTTATGAATTCGTTTTTTAAGTTTAGCCCCAATGTTCTTTCTGCGGCCGATAAAGCTATTAAGAGCAGCCGCGATGCCTTCGAAAGGATAGCCGAGATTACTGCTTACAATCAGCAGAAGGTGCTTAGAGCCTTTATTGACAACGGTGTGAGCGAAAGCCACTTTGCCGCCACCACAGGCTATGGCTACGGCGATAGGGGAAGGGAAGTTATCGAATCGGTGTTTGCCCAGTGCGTGGGTGCCGAAGATTCCATCTTCAGGCACAACTTTATGTCGGGTACACACACTTTGGCCGTGGCGCTTTTCGGAGTGCTCCGCCCCGGTGATAAAATGCTTTGCCTCACAGGCAAGCCCTACGATACTCTTCTGGGTGTGATCGGCAAGGAAAGAGCCGCATCGGGTTCGTTGGTGGATTTCGGGGTTGAGTACGATGAAGTCCCCGTGGCCGCCGATGGCTACCCCGATATTGCTGCTATCCGTGCCAAAATGGCCGAAGGTAGGGTGAAGATGGCCTATATTCAGCGCTCCAAGGGCTATAGCTCTCGCAAAAGCCTTTCTGTGGCGCAGATAGGGGAGCTTTGCCGAGTGGTGAAGGAGATTTCCCCCACCACAATAGTGATGGTGGATAATTGCTACGGCGAATTTGTGGAAAAGATGGAACCCACTCAGGTGGGAGCCGATCTTATGGCAGGCTCGCTTATAAAGAACCCCGGCGGAGCCATCGCCCCCACTGGCGGCTATATTGCAGGCCGCGCTGATCTGGTGGAGCAGTGCGCATTCCGCCTTTCTGCTCCCGGAGTGGGCAAGGAGATAGGCGCCACTCTGGGCCACAGCCGCGAGCTTTTTATGGGCCTTTTCAACGCCCCTCATGTGGTGGGCGAAGCGCTTAAGACAGCTGTCTTCTCTGCCGAACTTTATAAGATATTGGGCTACAACGTGGCCCCCGATACCAACGATGCAAGAGCCGATATTATCCAAACAGTGGAATTTAAGGAAGCCCAAGAGCTTATTGATTTCTGCCAGGGTATGCAGAGCGGCTCGCCGGTGGATTCCTTCGCCGTGCCCCAGCCCTGGGATATGCCCGGCTACGATAACCAGGTGATAATGGCTGCAGGCGCCTTCACAGGCGGCGCATCTATCGAGCTTTCGGCCGATGCCCCCATAAGGGAGCCCTACACAGCCTTTATGCAGGGCGGCATCAATTTTGATAGCGCCAAGGTGGGCGTGATGCTGGCCGCCCAAAAGATCTGCGGAGAATAAGAAAAAAAGACGCCGCAAGGCGTCTTTTTATATTTTTTATTGCTGCCAAGCACAGTCCTTTTAATCGTACACCCGCGCTGATAGAATAATAATCAGAAAGGGGACGATGAACATGACAACTTCTATGATAATTTCCACAATTATTGAATGCGCGGTGGGTATATTCCTTATTTGGGGCATTTTTAATGAGGATAAGCTTTGTGATTTTGAGGAAGCTTTGTGGGAAAATATTAAGGCATATATCGGCAAAAAGAAGCCGGAGAAAAGGGAAGTACAGCCGCAGTGCAGGGAGGCTTAGGCAAAAAAGTGTTGACAAAACCGTGAAATACACATATTATTTCTATGTAGAATTTTGAAAGGGCAGTGCCCTGCGTATATTGAGAGGAAGGTATTTTATGGTATTCGATACAGTTAAGGATATTCTTGTGAATCAGCTTGATCTGGATGCAGATAGCGTGACAGGTGATTCCGGTATTGCCGAAGATCTCGGCGCCGATAGCCTGGACGTTGTTGAGCTTCTTATGGCTATAGAAGATGAATTCGGCCTGGAGATCCCCGATGATGAGATCGAGAACATCAAGACAGTTGATGATCTTGTGAAGTACATCGAGGCCAATGCCTAATTGATCCTAAAAAAGCCGCCTGCCAGTCGGGCGGTATTATTTTGCAGATTTTCAAAAAAATCCTTTACAAAATGGATTTTGTGATATATAATATGTTAGCTGTCGATTTCTGTGCTTTGGGATTAAGCCGCCAAGCGGCAATCACCTACCCTTTGCTCGGATCTCGAAGTAAATATTTAATGAGGTGAAAGAAAATGACTCAGGAACAGAAGAACGCAATCATCAAAGAGTACCAGACACACGAAGGCGACACCGGCTCTCCCGAGGTGCAGATCGCTCTGCTTACCAACAGGATCAACGAGCTGAACGAGCATCTCAAGGTCCACAAGAAGGATCATCATTCCCGTAGGGGCCTGCTCAAAATGGTCGGTCACAGACGTAACCTTCAGATGTACCTTATGAAGACAGATATCGAAAGATATCGTGCCCTCATCAAGAAGCTGGGTATCCGTAAGTAAGAGATTTATAGGGGCAGGCTGGCATCGCTGGTCTGCCCTGTTATCTTTACTTGCAAAAAATCATGTTAAAATCGGTGTGTATCGGGTTAGCAGTGAATCGGTAGTTCGAAGCTCGAGGTACGGATTTATTGCTAAACCTTGCCACCGTAAATAAAAATAACGGAGGAAAATTATGTACGAGAATTTCAAAGTTTTCACCACCGAATTCGCAGGCAGAACTCTGACTGTTGAAACCGGTAAAATGGCTCAGCTGGCCGGCGGCTCCTGCCTTGTTCGCTATGGCGAGACAGCAGTTTTCTGCGCTGCCACCGCTTCTGCCAAACCCCGCGACGGTATCGATTTTCTGCCCCTTTCGGTAGATTTCGAAGAGAAGCTCTATTCTGTTGGTAAGATCCCCGGATCTTTCACCCGCAGAGAAGGTCGCCCCACCGATAAGGCTATCCTTGCTTCCCGTGTTATCGATAGGCCTATCCGTCCTCTCTTCCCCAAGGATATGAGGAACGATGTTTCTATCGTATGTACAGTAATGTCCACCGATCCCGATTGCCTGCCCGAAATCGTGGGTATGATCGGTGCATCTGTGGCTCTCTCTATCTCCGATATCCCCTGGGATGGCCCCATCAGCGGCGTTTCCGTGGGCTATGTAGATGGCGAGATCGTGCTTAACCCCAATGCTGAGCAGGCTGCTAAGTCTGATATGCAGGTCACTGTGGCTTCCACAGCAGACCTTGTTGCCATGATCGAAGCAGGTGCCAACGAAGTTACCAACGAAGTAATGTTTGATGGTATCATGAAGGGCCATGCAGAAAACCAGAAGATCGTTGAGTTTATCAAGGGTATTCAGGCTGAAATCGGCAAGGAAAAGTTCACATTTGAAACAAGCGATCCCGATCCCGCAATGTTTGAGGCTGTTAAGGAATTTGCCATTGATATGGTTAAGGAAGCCCTTGATACCGACGACAAGCGCATCCGCGATGAGAGACTTCGCCCTGTTTACGATGCTGTTCACGAGAAATTCGATGCAGAGTATCCCGAGCAGGAAGCCAAGCTTGAAGAGTGCCTCTACAAACTGCAGAAGTTTGTTGTTCGCCGTTGGCTGCTGGATGAAGGCAAGCGTGTAGACGGACGCGGTATCGATGAGATCCGTCCTCTCACATCCGAAGTTGGCCTTCTCCCCAGAGTTCACGGTTCGGGCCTTTTCTCCCGTGGCCAGACTCAGGGTCTCACCATTGCCACTCTGGGATCTATGAGAGATAGCCAGCTGCTGGATGGCATTGATGATGAAGATACCAAGAGATATATGCATCACTACAATATGCCTTCCTATTCCGTGGGTGAGACTCGTCCTTTCCGTGGCCCCGGCCGTCGTGAGACCGGCCATGGCGCACTGGCTGAGCGTGCTCTCGTTCCCGTGATCCCCACCGAAGAGGAGTTCCCTTATTCTATCCGCCTTGTTTCCGAGGTTCTTTCTTCCAATGGTTCCACATCCCAGGGCTCTATCTGCGGTTCCACCCTTGCTCTTATGGATGCAGGTGTTCCCATTAAGGCTCCTGTTGCAGGTA
>JAZRGE010000079.1:0-1412 GCA_045644025.1 Acutalibacteraceae bacterium
CGGATGTGAAATACATAAGCATCAGATCATCGCCGCCGGGAGCGTCTTCTCCCCTATTATAGTGAGTGCTGTAGAGCGGATATTCTTCATCAAAATTGCGCCAGCCATCTTTTGTGCCGTTCACCATAAGCTTGAGCTCAAGCTGGGGGCACTTAGCAGACGCCATATCCACCTGGTTGGCTGTTTCTCCATCGGCTGTGCAGATAATTGCCTTAACACCTGCGGCATTGAAGCGATACTCAAAATCGTGCTCCTGAAGCTGATTTGTGGCAGGAATAGCAATAGCGCCAAGCTTGTTGAGAGCTATCATTGCAAACCAGAACTGATAGTGCCTTTTAAGCACCAGCATAACCTTATCGCCCTTCTTGATGCCAAGGGACTTGAAATAGTTGGCACACTGGTTAGAGGCCTTCTTAATATCGGTGAATGTGAATCTGCGCTCTTCCTTGTTGCCCGAGATATGGAGCATCGCCAGCTTTTCGGGCTCTCTCTCGGCCAGAGCATCCACCAGATCAAAGCCGAAGTTGAATTTCTCAATATTCTTAAACTTGATAGACGTGGGAGTGCCGTTCTCGTTCACTTCGGTATCGATATACTTACGGTAGATTCTGTTCTTGGTGTTTCTGGGAACAACCTTCTTATCGGGAATAGCCTTCTGCACCGAGAACTCCGGAATAGGAGCGCCTGTGGGATTAAGCACGATGGCATAAAACACACAATCCTCGCCGCCGACAGCAATCATACCGTGGGGAGCGTTACTGTTGAAATAAATGCTGTCTCCGGGGCCTAAAATTTCGCTGTGTTCACCAATCTGAACCTTCAGATTTCCTTCCACAACAATATCGATCTCCTGACCTTCGTGTGTGGTGAGCTCAATCTCTCGTTTTTCTGCCTCGGCATCGTACTTACAGCGAACATACAAAGGCTCGGCAATACGATTACGAAATGCATAGGCCAGGTTGTAGTATGTCATACCATGGGCATCAGCTATCTTCTGGCCTGCTCCCTCTCGTGTGACAGTGTAGGAGCGGAGTGTGGGGCTGTAGCCCTCGATGATATCGGTAACATTAACATTGAGAGCCAAAGCGCAACGATATATAAAGGCAAAGTTGAGATCACTGTTGCCCGATTCGCAAAGCCTATACTCCTCGATGGAAACGCCTGTTTTTTCGGCCATCTCCTCAATGGTGAAGCCCACGATCTCGCGAAGCTCTCTGATACGCTCGGCCATTTCTTTAATTTTGAAATCCAATCCTGTAAATTTCTGCATAGTCTTCTCCGTTTCAGGGGCTAAAATATAAAACTCGCCCCAAAGTTGATGACTTTGAGACGAGTGTTAATAATCCACCCGCGGTACCACTCAAATTGCAGCTTATGCTACCACTCTTCGGAATCAAACAATTCCTATGCCT
>JAZRGE010000080.1:0-83256 GCA_045644025.1 Acutalibacteraceae bacterium
ACAGAACGACATGGCTACGATCCGACTTTAAAGATCCATACCCTTTTCCTTAAGATCGTCAGCAATGATCTTGGTGATCTTGCGGGTCATATCCTTGATATCATCGTACTGCTCGTCGGTCATAACTCCGAGAGCCACAAGGCCGTCCTTTGTTACCAGCGGATCGCCCTTTTCATCGTTCTTAAAGGTGCACTCAACGTATGCATCCAGATCCTGGCCCTCTTCCACGTAGTCGCTGTAGCGGCGGAAGAAGCTGCCCACTGCCTTGTAGCGGCAAATAACTTCCAGGCCTTTGCCGAACACCTTAGCGTTCAAAACTTCCATAGTGGTATCTTCCAGATTGGCGTTCACATAGTGAGTCTTGATGCCTGCGGCATTCACCTTTTCGAAGAAATATATAGACATACGAAGGTTTACATCGCCAACACCCTCAATTGTGAGGCCTACACTGTTTTCGCCGGGATCGAAAACGCCGTCCTTGCCGGTGCAATCATCCTTAAACTTGAGAAGAGCATTGCCGTTCTCCAGTGCATAAACATCTTTGGTCTTGCCGGTGTAGATAAGTTTCTTTTCCATTTTTATTTCCTCCGTATTTTTATTCAATTATTCAATTCTTCTGCTACTTTTTGATCCTTTTCCAGAACCTTTGCAGCATCGGAAATTCTTTTTGCATCAAGCTTAGCTGCCAGATCTTTATCCTCCACGGCGATGATCTGGGCACAGAGCAGAGCTGCATTCACTCCGCCATCGATAGCCACGGTAGCCACGGGAATTCCGGGAGGCATCTGCACGGTGGAAAGCAGGGCATCCATTCCATCCAGATTGGATGATTTGCAGGGAATGCCGATCACGGGCAGCGTGGTGTTGGCAGCGATGGCGCCCGCCAGATGAGCCGCCATACCTGCGGCCGCAATAATGGCACCAAAGCCGTTCTCTCTGGCCGAGAGGGCGAAACCTCTGGCCTGCTCGGGAGTGCGGTGGGCAGAATAGACGTGAACTTCGAAAGGTATATCCAGAGCCTTTAAGGTGTCTGTTGCTTTTCGGATGATGGGCAGATCACTATCGCTACCCATAACGATTCCAACTTTTTTCATCTTGTTCCCTCCGTAAAATTCCATAGGTCATAAAACAAAAACAGCACACTCAACCCTTGGTTAGGTTAAATGTGCCCAGACGGTCGGCAAGGGTTGCCCCTTAACAGATTCCCTGTTTCTCGTGGTGCTCCACTTATCCGTCAGTCGCAGGGAATGATCGGGCCGAAAACCTACAGTTTTTCTGCCTTTTTTCAACACGATTATTGTACCATACAGCGCCCATACTGTCAAGCAACAATCAGCCCGTTTATCCATTTTTGTTCAACTTTGCCGCCCAAGGAAAACTCGGGCGGCAAGTCTTATTCATTTTGCTAAAATTTGCTCACAGTAAGCGCAGCGCACCGCCGATTTTTCAACGATAAATTTCTGCGGAAGCTCCTGTTCGCAGGTAGTAATGCAGCGGTTGTTGGCACAAACTGCACCTTCAACGGTTTCGCCTTCTATTTCCCTGGCACCCGGTTTTTTAGCATCAGCCAAGAGCTTTAAGATAAGCGCCATTCTCATAAACTTTCCGTTGGCGGCCTGCCTGAAATAGCAAGCTCTCTCATCGGCATCCACAGCCACGCTTATCTCGTTCACCCTGGGCAGCGGATGCAATATGCTCATATTCTTTTTGGCGGCAGCCAGCTTAGCTACATCCAGAATATAGCTATCCTTAAGTCTTTCATAGGCATCGGCATCATCGAAGCGTTCCTTTTGGATGCGTGTCATATAAAGAATATCCAAGTCCGGCAGAGCATCTTCCAAGCTTATTGTTTCGCTATAGGCCATATTGTTCTTATCCATCACATCGGTTTTGATATGCCCGGGCAGCTTAAGCTCCTCGGGGGATATAAGCACGATCTTTATACCTTCGTATCTTGCCAATGCGGCAATAAGAGAATGCACGGTGCGGCCATATTTAAGATCACCGCACATACCGATAGTGAGATTATTAAGCCTTCCCTGCTCCCTATGGATGGTGAGCAGATCGGCAAGAGTCTGAGTGGGGTGGCAATGGCCGCCGTCGCCTGCGTTTATCACGGGAATGGCGGCGTTGGCTGCAGCCACAAGGGGCGCGCCCTCCTTAGGATGGCGCATTGCAATAATATCGGCATAGCAGCTCACGATCTTGGCTGTGTCGGCCACGCTCTCTCCTTTTGCAGAAGAGCTGGAATTTGCATCGGAAAAACCGATAACACTTCCGCCCAACTCCAGCATCGCAGCCTCAAAGCTGAGCCTGGTGCGGGTGGATGGCTCAAAAAACAGCGTGGCAAGCTTCTTGCCATTGCATTTTTTAGAGTATTTTTTAGGGTTGGCGGCGATTTTTTCGGCAGTTGCAATAAGCTCATCCAACTCTCTTACCGAAAGATCGCCAATATCTATCAAACTTCTCATTTTGAAGCTTCCTTTCAAAGGATTTAGGCCTTAGCTCCGTTCACCTCAAGATATTTCTTGATCCTTTCCACGTTCTCGCGGTTGGCCTCATCTTCTTCGAGGTACTCGATAATATCATAAACATCCACAACGGAATACACGGGGAAACCGAACTGCTCTTCGATCTCCTGCATGGCTCCCTTATCGGTCTGGCCCTTTTCTTTGCGGTCCACCATAATGAAGGTGGCAACAACCTTGGTGCCCTCCAGATGGCTTAAGATCTCCATAGATTCACGGATAGCGGTGCCGGCGGTGATAACGTCTTCGATGATAACAATCTCTTCACCGGCCTGAGGAACGTAGCCCACGAATGTGCCGCCTTCGCCGTGATCCTTAACCTCTTTGCGGTTAAAAAAGAAGGGCACGTTGAGGCCGTTCTTGGAAAGGGCAACCGCGGCAGAAATAGAAAGGGAGATTCCCTTATAGGCGGGGCCGTAGAGCACAGCCTGCTTCTTGCCCATCTTATCAAAATAAGCCTTGGCATAGAATTCGCCCATCTTGGTGATCTGATCACCGGTCTTGATCATACCCGCGTTGATAAAATAAGGGATTTTGCGGCCGCTCTTAGCGGTGAAATCACCAAATTTAAGCACTCCTGCGCTCTGCAAGAACTCAATAAATTCTCTTTTATAGCCTTCCATTTTTATTCTCCTTTCAATCAGTCCACAAACTCTGCGATGCAGCGCTCGTAGGCTGCAACAGGATCTTCGGCGGCAGTAATAGGTCTGCCTACAACAATATAATCCGAGCCGATCTTCTTAGCCTCGGCAGGAGTCATAACACGCTTCTGATCACCGATATCACCATCGGCAAAACGCACACCGGGAGTGACAGTGAGGAAATTTTTGCCGCAGATATCGTGAACCTTGCCTGCCTCCAGAGGAGAGCAAACCACACCATCCAGGCCTGCCGCATTGGCGTTGGATGCATAATGCATAACAACTTTATCAATAGGCTCTTTTATGAGCAGATCGTTTTCCATGCTTTCCTGATCGGTGGAAGTGAGCTGAGTTACAGCTATAAGCAGGGGGCGAGTGCCATCGGACCTGGTGAGACCTTCAATTGCGGCCTCCATCATTCTCTTGGTGCCTGCGGCGTGGAGATTTGTCATATCCACGTCCAGCCTGGAGAGAACAGCCATAGATTTTTTAACGGTGTTGGGGATATCGTGAAGCTTAAGATCCAAAAAAATCTTGTGGCCTCTGGCCTTGATCTCCTTCACAATAGAGGGCCCTTCGGCATAGTAAAGCTCCATACCGATCTTTACGAAAGGCTTTCTGCCAGTGAACTTATCAAGAAATGCAAATGTCTTTTCCGCGCTGTCGAAATCGCAGGCGATGATTACGTCCTTACCCATTATTTTACTCCTCCTATAATCGAACTAAGGTCTTCTATTCCATACTTCTCCATCACTCGGGGAAGATCGTTAATAATATCGCGGCAGATGCAGGGATCCACCAGATTTGCGGCACCTATCTGCACTGCAGTGGCACCTGCCAGCATCATCTCCACAACATCCTCTGCGCTGCTCACGCCGCCCATTCCCACCACGGGAATCCTCACGGCCTGAGCCACCTGATATACCATTCTGAGCGCCACAGGGAATATTGCGGGGCCCGAAAATCCACCCATTTTGTTGGCAATTACGGGTTTCTTAGTCTTAAGATCTATTCTCATTCCCAAAAGGGTGTTCACAAGGCTCACGCCATCGGCTCCTGCTTCTTCCACAGCCTTGGCAATAGCCACTATATCGGTAACGTTCGGAGAGAGCTTCACGATCACGGGCTTGGTTGTTACAGCCTTCACAGCCCTTGTGACCGAAGCAGCTGCCTCGGGGTTGGTGCCGAATGCAATACCGCCGCCGTGCACGTTGGGGCAGCTGATATTCACTTCCAGCCAGCCTACCTGCTCGCATTTATCCAGCTGAGCAGCTGTGTAGGCATATTCTTCCAGAGAAAATCCGCCCACGTTGGCCATAACCTTTTTATTGAAGACCTTCGCCAACTTGGGAAGCTCTTCGTTTATAACCTTTTCCACACCCGGATTCTGCAGACCCACGGCGTTTATCATGCCGTTGGGGCACTCTGCAATTCGGGGGGTGGGATTGCCGAAGCGAGAGTCTTTTGTGGTGCCCTTAAAGGAAAACGTACCGAGCACGTTTATATCGTAAAGTTCGGCATATTCGTAGCCGTAGCCAAACGTGCCGCTGGCGGGAATTACAGGATTATCAAGCTGGATTCCGCAGAGATTCACACTCATTTTTCCCATAATATTTCCTCCTTTTGCAGCACGGGGCCATCTTTACAAATGCGCTTATAGCCTGTAACAGTCTTGCAGGAACAGCCCATGCAAGCGCCAAAGCCGCAGCCCATTCTCTCTTCAAAGCTAAACTGGCCCGACGTGGCTGCCGCTGCATAGATTGCCTTAAGCATCGGCTCGGGACCGCAGGTAAAGAAATAGGAATAATCCATATCCTTCATGGCATCGGTCACGAAGCCTTTTAAGCCGTAGCTGCCGTCCACGGTTGTCACTGCAACGCGGGCGCCCAAAGCCTTAAATTCCTGCTCGTAGAACACTTCATCTGTGGTGTTGAAGCCCAGCACAACCGAAACTTCCTTGCCTGCCGCGATAAGTTCCTTCGCCAGCATATACATAGGAGGTACGCCTACACCGCCACCCAGAAGCAATGGCTTATCCCCTGCAAGGGATATGTCGTAGCCGTTGCCCAGGCCGGTGAGCACGTCCAGCTCTTCCCCTGCCTTCATTTCAGCCATCTGCTCGGTGCCGCCGCCTACAACCTTATAGATTATAACGACTTCACCATCAGCACAATCGCAAACCGAAATGGGGCGGCGAAGATACTTTCCGCTAAGCTTGATATTTATAAACTGACCGCAGTTGGTGATGTGGGATGTGTCTCCCACAAGCACCATTCTGTAGACGTTAGATGTAAGCGCAGAGTTTTCCTTAATGGAAAAAATGCTTTGTTTCATAACCTTCTCCTTGTGCGGGGCTTTTATTTTGCATCAATTGTGGAAACCTTGTTGGTGATCTCTTCCAAAACATCCAGCACGATGCGGACCGTATCCAAATTGGAGAAGAGATTTACACCGTTCTCAACAGCGCAACGGCGAATCTTTACGCCGTCGTCGTAATGAACTCCCGACATAATTGCGCGGGTGTTGATAACATAGCTTACATAGCCTGCGCGAATAGAATCAAATATTTGTTCACTACCCTCAATAAGCTTCTTGAGCACGCGGGTACGGATGCCGTTTTCCTTGAGGAAGTTGGCTGTACCCACGGTAGCTTCAATATTGAAGCCCATATCGTAGAATCGGCGCACCAAAGGCAGTGCTTCTTCCTTATCTTCATCGGCCAGTGTTACGATAACGGTACCGTAGTTCTGCAATTTCATACCCGAAGCCTGCAACGCCTTATAAAGAGCACGGTTGAGCCTATCATCGTAGCCAATGGCTTCACCGGTGGACTTCATTTCGGGAGAAAGATATGCATCAAGACCTTTGATTTTATTAAAGGAGAAAACAGGTACCTTTACATAGTAGCGTTCCTTCTCTTCGGGATACAGGCAGAAGATTCCCTGTTCCTTAAGGCTCTTGCCAAGAATAACTTCGGTGGCAATATCAGCCAGGCTATAACCCGTGGCCTTGGAAAGGAAGGGCACCGTGCGAGAGGAACGGGGGTTAACTTCGATGATAAAGACGTTATCATCCTTATCCACAATAAACTGGATATTATAAAGGCCGATAATTCCGATGCCCAAACCCAGCTTCTTGGCATACTGCAGGATAATACCCTTCACCTTATCGGACACCGAGAAGGTGGGATAAACCGAGATGGAGTCTCCGGAATGGACTCCCGTGCGCTCAACAAGCTCCATTATACCGGGCACGAATACATCGCGGCCATCGCAGATAGCATCAACTTCCACTTCCTTACCCTGGATATATTTATCCACAAGCACAGGCTTATCTTCGTCTATTTCAACAGCGGTGCGCAGATAATGGCGCAGCTGATCATCGTTGGCAACGATCTGCATTGCGCGGCCGCCGAGCACAAAGCTGGGGCGCACAAGCACGGGGTAACCTATCTCCTGAGCAGCAGCAATACCGTCTTCGATTTTGGTGACAGCCTTGCCCTTGGGCTGGGGAATACCCAGCTCGCGAAGAATTCTCTCGAAACTGCCTCTATCCTCGGCACGCTCGATAGCGGCGCAATCTGTGCCGATGATCTTCACGCCTCTCTGCATAAGGGGCTCGGCCAGGTTGATAGCAGTCTGTCCGCCAAGGGAAGCAATAACACCCTCGGGCTTCTCGAACTCGATGGTATTCATCACGTCTTCGGCAGTGAGGGGCTCAAAATAGAGCTTATCGGCGGTGGTGTAATCGGTGGAAACGGTTTCGGGGTTATTGTTGATAATAACAGCCTCGTAGCCGGAATTCTTAATAGTGGCAACGGCGTGCACGGTGGAGTAATCAAACTCAACGCCCTGGCCGATACGGATGGGGCCTGCGCCCAGCACAACGATCTTTTTCTTATCCGTCACGATAGACTGATTTTCATCGGAATAAGAAGAGTAGAAATAAGGGATATAGGCACCTGTGTGGCAAGTATCCACCATCTTGTATATGGGGAACAGTTTGTTCTCCTTGCGCAGGTTGTAGACTTCTATCTCCTTTTTGCCCCAAAGATAGGCCACGAACTTATCCGAGAAGCCCATCTTCTTGGCGGCCTTCAAGGTCTCCAGATCACCTACGTTGGCTTTAATCACAGCCTCCATATCCACGATTCTCTTTACAGATTCAAGGAAATAGGGGGTGATCATTGTGACTTCGTGGAGCTTTTCAATGGAAACGCCCTTTCTCATAAGCTCGGCCACGGCAAAGATGTTATCATCCTTAAATTCGGCAATATAATCCAACAGCTCGGCCTCGCTCTTGCCATCAAACTTAGGCAGATGGAAGTGGCAGGCGCCGATTTCCAGAGAGCGCACAGCCTTGAGCAGACATTCCTCCAGATTGGAGCCAATGCCCATAACTTCACCTGTGGCCTTCATCTGAGTGCCCAGATTGTTGGGAGCGTTGGTGAATTTATCAAAGGGGAAGCGAGGCAGCTTGGATATCACGTAATCAAGCCTGGGCTCGAAGGAAGCGTTGGTATTGGCAATAGCAATATCCTCCAAAGCCATACCCACGGCGATCTTTGCGGTGACTCTTGCAATGGGATATCCGCTGGCCTTAGATGCCAGAGCGGAAGAACGGGAAACGCGGGGGTTTACCTCTATAAGGAAATATTCGCTTGTGTGGGGATTAAGCGCAAACTGCACGTTGCAACCGCCCTCGATCTTGAGCTCGCGGATGATCTTTATGGCGCTGTCGTTAAGCATTTTAAGATCGTGATCGTTAAGAGTCATAATGGGGGCAACCACGATAGAGTCGCCTGTGTGCACGCCAACGGGATCGATATTTTCCATGCCGCAAATGGTGATAGCGGTATCGTTGGAATCGCGCATTACTTCGAACTCGATCTCCTTATAGCCCTTCACGCTCTTTTCGATAAGCACCTGATGCACGGGAGAAAGCTTGAAGGCGTTGACGCCCACTTCGATAAGCTCTTCCTCGCTATAGGCAAAACCGCCGCCTGTGCCGCCCAGAGTGAAGGCAGGCCTAAGCACAACGGGATAGCCGATCCTTGCAGCTGCCGCCTTGGCTTCTTCAATGCTGTAGGTGATTTCGGAAGGAATTGTGGGCTCACCGATAGACTGGCAAAGTTCCTTGAAAAGTTCTCTGTCTTCGGCACGCTCAATACTCTCGCTGCTGGTGCCGAGAAGCTCTACACCGCACTCCTTGAGCACGCCCTTCTTTTCCAGCTGCATAGCCAGGTTGAGGCCTGTCTGACCGCCGATTCCGGGAACGATCGCATCGGGGCGCTCGTAGCGAAGGATCTTGGCGATATATTCCAGAGTGAGAGGCTCCATATAAACCTTATCGGCAATGGTTGTGTCTGTCATAATAGTGGCAGGATTGGAGTTGCAAAGCACCACCTCATAGCCCTCTTCTTTAAGGGCAAGGCATGCCTGAGTGCCTGCGTAGTCGAATTCAGCGGCCTGGCCGATAACAATAGGACCCGAGCCGATGATGAGTATTTTTTTAATATCTGTTCTCTTAGCCATTTTATTTTCCTCCCGAATATATCAATCTTCCGATTTATAAACTATTTTGCCGTTGTGCACGGTGAGCACGCATTTGCCATAGAGTTCCCAACCGCTGAAGGGTGTGGCCCTGCCTTTGGAAAGAAACTTGTTTTCATCAACGGTGAACCTGCGCTCCAGATCCCACACGCTGAAATCCCCTGCCCCATCGATTCCGAAACGGCGGCGCGGATTGTTCACCAGCAGATCAATAAGGCGCTCCATTGTGATCACACCGGTTTTCACCAGGTGGGTGTACATCACGGGGAAGGCTGTTTCCAGCCCCACGATACCAAAGGCGCTGCCTGCAAGCCCGCGGGATTTTTCTTCGTCAGAATGGGGAGCGTGATCGGTGGCAACCATATCGATCGTGCCATCCTTAATGCCCTCTATCAATGCCTCTCGGTCTTTTTTATCTCTAAGGGGCGGATTCATCTTGAATCTGCCTTCTTCTTTAAGATCGCTATCGTCCATCACAAGGTAGTGAGGAGCAGTCTCGCACGTGATATCCACGCCCCTTGCTTTGGCGCGTCGGATAATATCCACACTTTCCTTGGCCGATATGTGGCATACGTGATAACTGCAGCCTGTGGCCTCGGCCAGCTCTATATCTCTTGCAATCTGGGCCCACTCGCTCTCGGAGCAGATGCCTTTGTGGCCGTGAACCTTGGCATATTCTCCATCGTGAATATAGCCTCCGCGAAGCAGATCGTTCACTTCGCAATGAGCCACTATCATCTTGCCCAAAGCTTTGGCCTTTTCCATTGCCGCCTTCATCATCTCGCCCTGCTGCACTCCGCGGCCATCATCCGAAAAGGCTATGGCACCGGATACCATCGCATCCATATCGGCAAGCTGCTCGCCCTTTTGAGCCACGGTGATGGCGCCATAAGGGTGAACACCGATGGTGGCGTTTTCTCGGATAAGTTTCAGCTGCTGTTCTAAATTCTCGCCGCTATCGGGCACGGGATTCAGATTGGGCATCGTGCACACGTCGGTATAGCCGCCTGCGGCAGCTGCGGCCGAGCCTGTGGCAATAGTCTCTTTATAAGAAAAACCCGGCTCACGAAAATGCACATGCACATCGCAAAAGCCGGGGAAAACAACATAATTGGAAGAAGAGTCGCCAACAAGAACCTTTTCCATTTCGGGAGAAAGAGAAAGGGAGCCGGAAAAATAATTCATATCCATTTTTTTAGATCCTATCATCATTTTCTCCACTCCTCTTCTTTCGAAAACCTATAAAAAAAGCCTTGCCGCAGGGCAAGACATACAGACATAGACCACCACAGTTTCGCTGTGTGTCCCAAAAAATATTCCGCAATCTTGCCGACCTCTCTGGATCGCTCTTAAAGATTTCTTTTGTCTTTGAAAAGTATATCACCAAGCCCCCAAAATGTCAACCGAATTTTGCGATATTTTCCGACTATTTTTTGCAAAAAAGGCAGGGGAAATTCCCTGCCTTAGTTTTTATTCCTTTTCTTCTTTTTTGTTCTTCTTGCCACCGGCAACGGCAGGGATCACCACAAGCACGATCATAAGGATGAGGGCGGCGGCTGCAGCGCCTATTATAGCAATGGTCTTGGTGTCTATCTTGTTCACGGCGGTCTTTATCATCACAATATTATTCTTATCCACCGTGATAGCCACACGGCCGTTTTGGCATACCACCTTTGTTTCGGTAGGCTCCACGTAGCCCACCACAGTCTTATCCAGCAGATAAACTGTAAGCTCCTTGCCGTTGTGCTTGGCATCCACCGGAATAGAAAGTGTGTATTTGCCATCATGTTCCGTGATCTCGCTTTCAAAGGCAATTATCACTTCCCCGTCGTCCAATGCGGCAAGAGCACCGTAGAGAGTCTGGGCAGGATCCAGCAGAGAAACGCTGAGCAGAGTGGCGTTGCTCATGTTTTCTATCACGGTGGTAATACCCGTGGCCTTATCCTCTATATAAGTGCCTGTGAATTCCTCAAAAGGCGAAACGTTTAGGGGTATATACTGAACTTTGGGCACCTGCTTCAGATCAAAGCCATCCACAAGGCCCGAGACGTAAACGTCCACGGGATATTCGCCTGCCATCACGGTGGCATTTTCTTCCACCTTCAGGGTGCCATCGATGATAACGGTGGAGCCGATGTTCCATCGGCCGTTGCCCAGGCGAAGCTCTGTGCCGCTAAGCGTGAGTGTGCCTTCCTTGGCAATTTCCAAAAGCACCTGCTGGCTGATATTTAAGCTTCCCATATCCTTGAGCACCACATCGCCCTGAACGGAGATATAATGGGCACCCGAAGAAAGAGCCGCCGTGAATTCTTCGGCGTTCTTAACCACTGCCTTCTTCTCCATATCCACAACCAGCACGATAGGCATACCGCCATCCAGGCTGGATATAGTCTTTTTGCTGCCGGGAAGCTGGCACTCGGCCGAGAAACAATAAACGCCCTCTTCGGTGGGAGTCCACTTTATCCGGGTGGAGCCATCGGAGGGAATATCTATCCACTTAAAGCCGGTGGCCTCATCAAAGCTTGTGGATTCCTTAGTGTATCTTATAGTGGGCTTAAAGGAAGCCAGATCCGATTCGCTGCCGCCCTCAAGCTCGGTAGATATAGTAAGCTCCTGACCTAAGGCCGCAAAATAATAATCCCATTCCAACCCCACCGTCACACGGATAAGCCTGTTGGGTGCGGCAGACGCCACGGGCAACGCGAAGCAAATAATTATAAAGCAAAGGCACAAGGCCAAAATCTTTTTCATAGTTTATTCTCCTTTTTGAAGATATTTTTAGGATACCACAACGCATCCCCTAATTCAATAATTTTAGAGAAAAATAAATCGACAGGATTTTCACCCTGCCGATTGGTTTCTAAAGCGAGTTGTACGCATCAACATTATATTTCTTTAAGCATTCCAGGTAATCTGCCACGCGCACACAGTTTTCAAGGTCGTATTTATCTACACCTTGGAAAGCAAATATCTCATCGTAAAGGCATGTGCTCCCTTCAATATGCACATATCCTGTAGTAAGATCAATACCAACAAAAACGGGCTTATCTTCACATTCTTTCCAGCACTCTTCCCGAGATGCATATATCTCCTGTCCATCACCCTCATTTTCCAAAAAGAAGCAGACAGGCTCAGGTTCTCTGCCTTCCAGTTTTTGCTTCCAAAAGGCATTTCCCAGCACATTACCGCTTACAACTTCAAGAAAGCGCGAATCCTGTGTTTCTTTAAGCACATATTTGCTTTTAAGATATTCCGCTACCTCAAATCCGCTTTTGCGATTGGGCGAAAGCCTTGGTGCAAATTCCCTGTGAATTTTCTGCCACTCCTTCACCTGTTCAACACTTGCCGGGCCCATAATCATACCAATACCTCCTTTTGGAAATATGAGATTAGTTCTCTGCTTTTTATTGTATCATACCCAAAACATTTTGAAAAGTAGTTTTTAAATCAAAAGCACCACTGCATATCGCAGTGGTGCTTTTCTTTGGTGGACGTTAACGGACTCGAACCGCTGACCCTTCGCACGTCAAGCGAATGCTCTACCAGCTGAGCTAAACGTCCTCACTTTTGGGCAAGGACTATTATAAATTAAAGCCGGCTAAAAAGCAAGAGCATTTTTCAAAAATTTATTTTTCCTTTTTTCTTATGGCACCCAGCAGCTCCCCTGCCCCCACCAACGCCAGAAAAAGGCCAAAGAGCTTCGTGGCCCATTGCTGATGCAAAACGCCTGCCAGCGCCACTCCTGCCACAGTGCCGATCAAACCGAAGGCTGCAGGCAACACTATCTTTTTCAGATCTATCAAGCCGTTTTTGCGATGTATAAAAAGCGCCACCGCCGCGCAGGGAATAAAGAAAAGCAGGTTTATCCCCCTGGCCTTAAAAGATTCTACTCCCACTATTGCCAGCCATACTATAAGCACGCCACCGCCGCCAAGACCCATAGATGCCGCTATAGCCGACGCTGCCGCCGCCAACGTGTTGCTCCAGAAGTTCATACAGCCGCCATCCTTAATCCTGCAAAAATCATCATAGCGCCGAAAAAAGCGCAAAGCAGCCGAGAAGTGATCTTTTTAAGAAAGAGCGCCCCTGCCACAGAGCCGATCAATCCGCCCGGTACGAACGGATAAACATCGGGCAAACTAACGTATCCTTTGTAGATATAAAGGCCTGCCGAAAGCAGGGTGATGGGCAATATTATCCCTATTGCACCTGCATGAGACTCCTTAGAGGATAATCCGCACCTTCTTAAGAGCGGCACAGCCAGCACTCCCCCGCCCGCTCCGAAAAATCCATTTAGCAGACCAACGCAAAATCCGCCTGCCGCCGAAAGTATCTTATGTTTTTTCTGCCCCAATGCAATCACCCTTATCTAATATTTCCCGCAAACAAAAAAAGATACGACCGAAGCCGTATCTTTTTATTTATATTATATTTCGCTTGCTCGGCGAAGAGCATCGTCGATATGCGGGCAGAAGTTGCTTTCACCCACAGCATCGTAGAGCCCCGCCTTCTTCATAGCCTGCATAGGTTGGGCATTCACGTGGGAGAAGATAAGCTGAACGCCGTTCTTCTTGCAGGTCTTATGCAGAGTCTCCAGAGAGTTCATGGCTGTAGCATCTATGGAAGGAACACTTCTCATCCTAAGAATAAGGCATCTGGTGTAGCTCTTCAGTGTGATCTCGGGGATCTTATCGGCTGCGCCAAAGAAGAGAGGTCCGCTTATTTCATAAACTCGCACGTCCTTAGGCACCGATTTAAGCTCCAGATTATCGGCATCGGTTTCGGGATCGATATACTTCCAGCCGATAATCTCGGTCTCCTCGCTCTGCCTTTTCATAAAGAGCACAACAGCAAGGATCATTCCCACCTCTATAGCAATCACAAGATCGAACACCACGGTGAGCACAAAGGTGATTATCATCACAATGATATCGCTCTTGGGAGCTGTGCGGATGATGCGCACAAATCTTTTCCACTCGCTCATATTATAGGCCACCATAAAGAGAATGGCAGCAATAGCAGGCATGGGGATAAGTTTGGCATAAGGCATAAGGAAGAGCAGCACCAAAAGCAGCACCAAAGCGTGCACCATACCTGCCACGGGAGTGCGGCCTCCGTTCTTGGCGTTGGCAGCCGTGCGGGCAATAGCGCCTGTGGCGGGAATACCGCCAAAGAACACCGAAGCCACGTTGGCCATGCCCTGGCCCACAAGCTCGGCATTGGGATTGTGGCGGGAATTAACCATAGAATCGGCCACAACGCAGGAAAGCAACGATTCAATAGCTGCAAGAATTGCGATGGTGAATGCATCGGGCAGCACGGCGGAAATTTTAGCAAAACTAAAAT
Organism: Acutalibacteraceae bacterium; assembly: GCA_045644025.1. Classification (GTDB taxonomy): domain Bacteria; phylum Bacillota; class Clostridia; order Oscillospirales; family Acutalibacteraceae; genus JAZRGE01. The sequence continues at coordinate 14,068 of JAZRGE010000080.1, forward strand.
CCATTGCGCCGAAATCCACCTTGGGCAAGCCCTTGGGAATATCGTAGAGATCGCCGATCGTGAAAACGCCTTCCTGGAAACCGGGAATAAAAGCCACCATCAACGCACCCACGATCACGGCAATAAGAGAGGGCGGCACTCTTTTTTCCACTTTAGGGTAGAAAATGAGTATTGCAAGGCAAACAACACCCACAACCAGCGCCTGCCAACTGAACGTGCCGATAGCCTCGATATTGGCCTCCATTTTTTCCAGAGTCTCCACAGGCTTCACACCGTTGGCATAAGAAAGGCCGAGAAAATCCTTGATCTGGCCCAAAAGAATAGTGACGGCAATACCTGCTGTGAAACCGGTTGTGATAGTGGCAGGCACAAACTTAATAAGAGCACCCAGTTTGAACACGCCCATAAGCACAAGCATAATTCCTGCCATAACAGTGGCCAGGAACAGGCCGTCCATACCCTGAGTGGCAACAACACCTGCCACGATGGTGGCAAAAGCGGCGGTGGGGCCTGCTATCTGCACGCGGCTGCCGCCCAACAGCGACACAAAGAAGCCTGCGGCAATGGCGGTGTAGATACCGCACTCGGGGGCTACGCCCGAAGCCAACGCCAGCGCGATGGAAAGAGGCAGCGCGATTATGGCAACGATAACACCTGCAATAAGGTCGTTCACAAACTGCTGAGCCGTGTATTTTTTTATCACAGAAAAGAATTTTGGCTTAAGATAGAAGCTCATTTTATCTCCATCTCCTTTTTTCAACAAAAAAGATTATATCACTCTGATTTTTGCGAGTAAAGCCCCAAAAAGCCTTTTAGAGCATAGAAAATGCGGCCCGAAAAGAGCCGCATTTTGTACTATTTTACTTATTCTCTTCCAACTCGGCAAACATTCTCTGCATAGTGGGGTTGTTGCGTGTGAGTTTTTTTATTGTAAGATCTTCGGCCTTATTATTAGCCAGGCGCAGATTGTTCTCGGAAGAAAGCAATGCGTCCTTAGTCTTTTGCAGGTGGTCGATAGTCTTATCAATTTCTTCGATCGCGGTGCGGAATTTTCGGCTTGCCAATTCGTAGTTGTGGGCAAACTTCTCTTTGAATTCTGTCATCGCCTCTTCGAAATGGGTGATATCTATGTTTTGATTTCTCACTGCAGCCAATTCGTTGCGATACTGCACGGAATTAAGCGCCGCGTTGCGAAGAATTGTGATTATGGGGATGAAGAACTGGGGGCGCACAACATACATTTTATCGTAGCGATAGGAAACGTCTACGATTCCGTTGTTGTAGAGTTCGCTATCAGCCTCCAGGAGAGACACAAGCACGGCATATTCGCACTTCTTCTCCTGGCGATCCTTATCTAGTTCCTTAAAGAAATCTTCGTTGCGGTGTTTTGTGGCGGTAGTCTCCATCTCGTTCTTCATTTCAAACATAATGGATATAAACTCCACGCCCTCGGGGGTGTACTCTCTATAAATAAAATCGCCCTTGCTGCCTGTTCTGGCATCATTATCCTTTTCAAAATAGGCATTGGTGAAGGCCGTGGCGCGCAGCTTGTTAAATTCATTTTCGCAGTGCTGCTCCAGGCTCTCACCAATCATTTTAGTGGATTGTCGAGCCTTAAAATCCTTATAATGGGCGATTTCTTCGTCCTTCCTTCTGATTTCGCTTTCGTGCTGCTCCTTAAGGTTCTTTTCCAAAAGCAGCTGCTCTTTTTTGGAGAGCTCAAGATCGTTTGTAAGGCGGTTTATCTGAGCGTTCTTCTGTTGCACGGCATTCTGCACGTCTATTTCGGCACGGGTGCGTGCAAGCTCCACCTCACCCTTTAATCGGGCGATTTCGGCCATAGCTTGGGCGAGCTCTTTCTCCTTTTGGGAAGCAGCCTTAGCTGAAGCCAGCTCCACAGCGCTTTGCTTATCTGCTGCATATGCGTTTTCCCTTTGCTTGATTTCCCTTTCAAATTCGGTGTCGCGCACCTGCTTCACAATGGCGGCATAGCTTGTCTCATCTATCTGAAAAACTTCTCCGCACTTTGGGCATTTTATTTCTTCCATGTTTCCGCCTCCCTGTATAAAAACATTATAATATTTTTCTGCATGCAATGCAACCATCATGCAACGAAATTATTGCAAAAAACATATGAAATTCCAAAAATCTTGTGCTATAATTATAGAGTAGTGCCACTGCCACGGGAGTAATTTTCGGCAGCTTTTTATTGCAAAACTCCCTGAACGAAACCTTTTGGAGGAAAAAATGCCCACGTTAGAACAGATAAGAGAAAAAGTGAAAGCAAGATTCGAATCCGATCCCAACGTACACGTAAACGTATCGCTGGCTCGCCCAAGGCTGCATTTGGAGAACAATCCGGCTGTGATCAAGGGTGTCTATCCCAATGTTTTCCGTCTGGAAGAGTATAGCAAGGGCACGCCCACAGTTCACACCTTGCAATACAGCGATATTCTTATTAAGCGCGTTGTGATAATTGAAATTGCAGATTGAGGCTTCTTGTTGCAAATAGTTCTATACATTTTCGGCGAATATGATATAATGCTGTTGAATAAACCTATTTCTTAAGGAGGCGCCTATGAACAAGGCCGATCTCTACGCAAAATATTCCGATATTCTCCGCGAAGAGCTTATCCCTGCAATGGGCTGCACCGAGCCTATTGCCATAGCCTATGCCGCCGCAAAAGCGCGAGAAGTGCTGGGCAAAGAACCCACCGAGGTGCTTGTGGAAGTGAGCGGCAATATTCTTAAGAACGTGAAGAGCGTTGTGGTGCCGCACACAATGGGGCTCAGGGGTATTCCTGCCGCTGCAGCCATCGGCATTGTGGCAGGCCGGCCCGAAAGGGAGTTGGAAGTGCTATCCGGCATATCTTCGGAGCAGATAGATGCCACAAAAGCATTCCTTTCTGCCGTGCCTATAGAGGTTCGCCATGCCGATACTCCCCATATCTTCGATATTATGATCACCCTTCTCGCCGGCCGGGATTCCGCCTTCGTGCGCCTGGCAGAGCACCACACCAACACCGTGTGCATAAAGAAGAACGGCAAGGTACTTTTCGAAAAAGAAGTGGCCGTGGCCACCAACGGGCTCACAGATCATAATCTTCTATGCATAGAAGATATCATCTCCTTTGCCGAAGAAGCAGATCTCGCCCCTTTAAGAGAAACTCTGGAGCGGCAGATCGAATACAACATGGCCATTGCCGAAGAAGGCATAAGCGGCAACTACGGCGCCAACATCGGCAGCACCCTGCTTTCCTACGGTTGCCCCGATATTTATCAAAAGATGCGAGCCTTTGCCGCCGCAGGCAGCGATGCCAGAATGAACGGCTGCGAAATGCCCGTTATAATCTGCTCGGGTTCGGGCAATCAGGGGCTCACCGCCAGCGTACCCGTGATAGTCTATGCCCGCGAAAACAAGTGTTCAAACGACGAGCTGCTTCGGGCGCTTATAGTATCCAATTTAGTGACTATCCATCTTAAAGCAGGCATAGGCAGGCTTTCGGCCTACTGCGGAGTGGTGAGCGCAGGCGTGGGTGCCGCAGCCGGCGTTGCCTTTTTGGAAGGCGGCCGCTACGATACCATCGCCCACACCGTTGTGAACGCGCTTGCCATGGATTCGGGCATTATATGCGATGGAGCCAAGGCCAGCTGTGCCGCCAAGATAGCTTCGGCCGTGGATGCAGGGCTTCTGGGGCTTTGTATGTATAAGAACGGCAACGAATTCTATTCGGGCGAAGGTCTTGTGGCCAAGGGTGTGGAAAACACCATTCGCAACATCGGCCGCTTGGCACGCAACGGAATGGCCGCCACCGATAAAGAGATCATCCGCATAATGCTTAAAAACTAAAACAAAACGGACTATGGAAATCCATAGTCCGTTTATTTTATTCAGCGAGGGGTTTCATTGTTGGGAGACGTTAAAAACGATTTTGAAAAAGTTTTATAAGTTCTTATAACACTTTATTTCTTGCCCTCACAAACCGACGAAACCAAGCAACTTCTCATATCTTCCTATAAGTTCTTATAATTTGTCCCAAAACTCTGGTAAAATAGTGGTAAATTAAAAAAGCAAATTTTTTCTGTCATATTTTATGCTCCTTTCAAATTTCCTCATATCTTTTTTAAATAGTTTTAGTTGAAAAAATGTTGTGCAATTGCGATGGTTCCGTTCTTTTCAACAATGCTGACTGCTGTTAATGTGTACTTTGCATTCATAATCGCAGCACGGTGTCCAGAAGAGTTCATCCATGCCTCGACTGCAAGTTCTGCCAATAGATTATCAGTTGGGTAATTTACACAACCAGCAAGATTTTCCGCAACACTATCTGTAAGCACACCATTATCGTTATATACGGAGTGCCAACTCTTTCCATTGGGACGAGTGTGTCCATTCGGAGTAAGATGTTCTGTTGCTCTAATCTTTACGAAATAATAAGCATCTTCATACCACTCTAACGGAGCAAGTCCAGCCTTTTCACGTTCAATATTAATTAGTCTCAAAATTTCCATCTCTGTGCTACTGAATTGGTGAGATGTTTTTTGAGTAGCGGCCGCCATAGTTCTTGCTCTTTTTTCAGCGGCGGTTTCAACTTTTACGATTTGCGGAATTACACTACCATAAGAAATGGTGGTCTTGCAATCTTTGCAATAGGTATCACCAGTATATCCATCTGCTTCGGTAGTTGCTGCTTTTTGATTTCTAATCTCTGTGTTTTTGTGACCAGTTGCCTGAATACCTGTACCATAAGAAATTAACTCATTGCACTTTTTACAATAAGTGTCACCAGCATAACCCGTTTGTGTGCAAGTGGCATCCTTTTTGTTTACCAATTTTGTTTCAGTATGCTTACAGGTGGTTTCTGTAGGTTGAGTTGTCTCGGTCGGTTTGGTGGTTTCCTGAGGTTTAGTGGTTTCTTGAGGTTTAGATTCGCTATCGTTTGGTTTGGTGTTTTCGGTGGGTTTGGTTGCCTCTTCCTTAATCTTATCGCTTTCTTCTTTGGTTTGTACAATTTCACCAGTTTCTTGGTCTACAATGTCACCTGTGGTTTCATCAACGGTAAGTTTTTCATCGGTTACTTCTCCAGTGGTCGCATCGATAACTTCGCCAGTGGTTTCATCAACATAGTACCCTTCGGTAGGATTGCCTCCATTGTTTTTGTTATTGTTATTACCATTGCCACAAGCGGACAAACAACAGATGCAAAGCACAAGTGTAATTGCAATTTTTAAAAATTTGAACATAAATCGATTAACCTTCCTATCTGTGCCTAATTATAAGTTCAGGCCACATTAAATCACAATACATTGTAATACTATATCCTATTTTATTATACAGTTATTGCAACAAACAGTCAAGAACAGCAATAAACGGACTATGGAAAACCATAGTCCGTTTACTCTTTGTAAAACTGTGGTAAGAAGATTTTGGAAAGTTCTTATATCTTCTTATAAGTTCTTATATCGTCCCTTTTAGTCCAGGGGTTTCATTGTGGGGAAAAGGAGAACGTCGCGGATGGAGGCGGAATCGGTGAGAAGCATCACAAGGCGATCGATACCGAAGCCCAGGCCTCCTGTGGGGGGCAGGCCATACTCCAGGGCGGTGACGTAGTCGTAATCCACCTGAGCGTTGCAATTGGGCTCGGCTGCCTTCTTGGCGGCAACCTGCTTTTCAAAACGCTCGCGCTGATCGATAGGATCGTTCAGCTCGGAGAAGGCGTTGCCAAACTCGGTGGCGTTTATAAAATATTCGAAGCGCTCTGTGAAGGCGGGATCGCTCGGCTTGCGCTTTGCGAGGGGGCTGTTCTCCACAGGGTAATCATAAATAAAGGTGGGCTGGATAAGATTCTCTTCCACATAGGCATCGAAGAACTCAGCCAGCACGGTGCCCTTTGTGGCATCGGCAGGCACTTCCACATGCTTTTCCTTGGCGGCGGCACGGGCGTCTTCATCGGTCTTCCAATCATAATAATCGCAGCCCGAATATTTCTTAACAGCCTCCACCATAGTCATTCTCTCCCAATGGCCCATATTGATTTCCTTGCCCTGGTAGGTGATGACCTTGCTGCCGCAGATCTTCTCGGCCAGCATTGTGTTCAGCTCTTCAACCAGATCCATCATGCCGTGATAATCGGTGAAGGCCTGATAAAGCTCGATGGTGGTGAACTCGGGATTGTGTTTGGTATCCATACCTTCGTTTCTGAAGATACGGCCCACTTCATAAACTCTGTGCAGGCCGCCCACGATAAGTCTCTTAAGATAGAGCTCTGTTTCGATGCGGAGATACATATCCATATCCAGAGTGTTGTGGTGAGTCTTAAAAGGCCTTGCCGATGCACCGATCTCCAGGGGCACAAGGATGGGGGTATCCACTTCGAGGAAGCCCTTGGAATCGAGATAATTGCGGATCTCCTTAAGGATCATAGATCTCTTGCGGAAAACATCGCGCACCTCGGGATTGATAATAAGATCAACCTCGCGCTGGCGATAGCGCATATCGGTATCCTTAAGGCCGTGGAACTTCTCGGGCAGCACCTGCAGGCTCTTGGAAAGCAGGGTGATGGAAGCGGCGTGTATGCTGATCTCACCTGTTTTGGTCTTAAACACCTCACCTGTGAGGCCAACGATATCGCCGATATCAAACTTCTTGAAATCGGCATAGGGCTCTTCGCCAACGGAATCTCTGGCTACATAGATCTGGATTCCGCCTGCGGCATCCTGCACGTTGCAGAAAGAAGCCTTGCCCATAATGCGCTTAGACATCATTCTGCCGGCAACGGCTACTGTTTTGCCCTCCAGCGCATCGAAATTCTCCTTAATATCGGCGCTGTAATCGGTCACATCATATTTAGTGAGCTTAAAAGGATCCTTTCCTGCTTCGCAAAGGGCGGCCAGCTTTTCGCGGCGAACCTTAAGCACTTCGTTGAGATCCAGCTCGGGAGCAACATTGTTCTGATTATTGTTCATATTCTTCACCTACAAAAGAGTACTAAAAAAGGGCGGAAGCACCGCCCTTTTTCTTATTTCAGAATAGCAAGGACTTTGTACTGCATTTCACCTGCAGGGGTGTTTACAACGACCTTGTCTCCTGCCTTGTGGCCCATAATAGCGGCGCCAAGGGGAGATTCATCGGAAATGAGACCCTTGCGGGGATTGGATTCGGCGGAGCCCACCAGGCGGTACTCAACCTCTTCTTTTTCTTTAACATCCAAAACGCGAACCTTAGAGCCCAGCATTATCTTATTGGCATCCACAGCGGATTCATCGATAATTACAACGTTGGCAAGAATGCCTTCAAGCTCGGCAATACGGGCTTCGATCTTGGCCTGCTCGTTTTTAGCTTCGTCGTATTCACTGTTTTCGGAAAGGTCGCCAAAAGCGCGAGCCTGTTTGATCTTTTCGGCAACATCTTTGCGGGAGATATTTTTCAGGTTGTAAAGCTCTTGTTCAAGCTTTTTTAATCCTTCATCGGTAAGTTTGGTCTGTCCGGCCATAGGAGATACTTCCTTTCTTATAGGCATAATACTAACTGATTATATTAAAAATATTTGGCTGTGTCAAGTTTTCTTATTTAAGATAAAGAAATTTCATAAAAATACTATCGGGAACAAGGGCTGCAAGCACCCTGTAAAGCTTATAGATCAGCCTGGGTGTGTAGACACTTCTGCCCTTCTTAGCCATTTTCAGAGAGCGCCTGGTGGCCTTCCGAGGATTCACCCAGGGCAGTGCTGTGAGCAGATTCGAACGGTTGGCAATAGCCTCCACGGAAATACCCGCCACACCGAAAAACTCGGTATTCATAGGGCCGGGGCATATAGCCATAACGTTCACGCCCTTCTTCTTAAGTTCGCGGCGCAGACCCTTGCTGAAGCTGAGCACGTAGGACTTGGTAGCGGCGTAAACGTTCATTCCCGCAATGGGCATAAAGGCGGCAATGGATGCCACGTTCAGCACAAACGAGCCTTTTGCCATAAAGGGAATGCACATATTGCTGATGGCCGTAAGAGCACGGCAATTCACGTCTACCATAGCAATTTGGCGAGTGAAATCAGTGGAATCGGTGTCTCCCATAATGCCGAAGCCGGAGCAATTTATAAGCAGGCCTATAGAAGGCTCTTTTTCCTTAAGAGTGGCCTCCAAAGCGGCAAGATTATCGGTGTTGGCCAGATCCATAGCCAGGATATTAAATTTCTTTTGGGGCAAAAGAGCGGCCAGCTCTTCCATTCTTTCGCGCCTGCGGGCGATAAGCCAATATTCATCAATTTCGGGGAACATCTCGGCAGCAGCCTTCACGTATTCGGCGCCAAGGCCCGAAGAAGCGCCTGTGATAATTGCAATGCTCATATTTTTTCTCTCCTTAGATTGGATGATATGATTATAGCAGATTTCAGAAGTTTTGCAAAGTTGAATTTTTTTAGAAAAATGCTTAATTTCCACTTGAATATATTACCCGCGAGAGATATACTGTAAACATATATGTTTTTCAGCATTTTACGACAAAAAGAAGGAAGGTTTCGGTAAAATGGGCAGAATCGGCTTTGACAACGAGAAATATCTGCAGTTGCAGACTCAAAGCATTATGGACAGAGTGGATAAGTTCGGCGGCAAGCTCTATATGGAGTTTGGCGGCAAACTTTTCGACGATTACCACGCCGCCCGTGTCCTTCCCGGTTTCCAGCCCGATAGTAAGGTCCGCATGCTTATGAAGCTTAAGGATCAAGCCGAAATTGTAATAGTTATCAGCGCAGGAGATATTGAAAAGAACAAGGTTCGCGGCGATCTCGGCATCACCTATGATCTGGACGTACTCCGCCTTATAGATGCCTTCCGCGGTATCGGCCTTTTTGTGGGAAGCGTGTGCATCACCCACTATAATTCCCAGCCCACCGTGGATGCCTTCCAGAAGAGATTGGAAAGCCTTGGTATCAAGGTCTTCAGACACTACACTATCCCCGATTATCCTTCCAATATAAAGCTCATTCTGAGCGACAACGGCTTCGGCAAGAACGATTATATCGAAACTGAGCGTTCCTTGGTTGTTATCACCGCCCCCGGCCCCGGAAGCGGCAAGATGGCCACCTGCCTTTCCCAGCTCTATCACGATCATCAGAAAGGCGCCAAGGCCGGCTACGCCAAATTTGAAACTTTCCCCATTTGGAATATTCCCCTTAAGCATCCTGTGAACCTGGCCTACGAAGCCGCCACAGCCGATCTTAACGACGTGAATATGATCGATCCGTATCACCTTGAGGCTTATGGTGAAACCACTGTGAACTACAATCGCGATATCGAGATCTTCCCCGTGCTCAACAGCATGATGCAGCAGATAATGGGAGAAAGCCCCTACAAGAGCCCCACCGATATGGGTGTGAATATGGCAGGCTTCTGCATTACCGACGACACCGCCGTTTGCGATGCATCCAAGCAGGAGATCATCCGCAGATTTTATAACACCAGCTGCTCTGCAAGGCGCGGTATGTCGGAAACCAGCGAGATTTATAAGCTTGAGCTGCTTATGAATATGCTGCGCATTTCTCCTGCCGATAGGCCTTGTGTGGAATGTGCTCTGGAAAAAGCCGAGGAAACAGGTGCACCTGCTGTGGCTATCCAGCTGCCCAACGGCGATATGGCCACGGGAAAGACAAGTTCTCTCCTGGGCGCCTCGGCCGCAGCACTGCTTAACGCACTTAAGGCTCTGGGCGGTATTCACCACGATATCCCCCTTATTTCCCCCACGGTAATCGAGCCCATCCAGGCTCTTAAGATTCAGCACATGGGCAATCACAATCCCCGCCTGCACACCGATGAGGTGCTTATTGCTCTTGCGGTTTCGGCGGCCACCAATCCCACCGCCGCTTTGGCAATGGAGCAGCTTCACAAGCTGCGCGGTTGCGAGGTGCATTCCACTGTAATGCTCTCCAGAGTGGATGAAAACGTCTTCCACAAGCTGGGAGTAAATCTCACCTGCGAGCCCCGCTACCAAACAAAAAAACTCTATCACGCATAATTCAAAAAGATACACCCGATGCAAAGCGCATCGGGTGTTTTTTATTTTATCTGCCTATAATATTCTCCCGGCGGAACACCTATTTCCTTTTTGAATATCCGTGTGAAATATCTTTCGTCGGAATATCCGCAAAAATAGGCTATCTGTGCAAAGGTATACTTGTTGTGCCTTTTATTGCCGATTAATTTTTTTGCGTGGTTCATTCGTATAGACGTAAGGTACCTGCAAGGATTTATGCCCATATCAGCAGTAAATTTGCGGCGCAGATAGCTCACAGAGCGGGATATCCCGGCCATTTCTCCGCCTAAATCAAAGCACGGATCGGAAAAACCTTGTTGAATCACAGCACAAAGTTTTTGCACGTCTTCATCTATTTCCCCTTCGCATTTAAGACTGAAGATCAGCTCAAAAATAAACTCGCTCAATATATCCTGCACCTTTTTATAAGATGCATCACTATCGGGGCGTTTGAAGATTTCATATATATTCTCAAAATAGGGCCTAATGCTTCGATTATCGTTATCCTTTATAATAAAAGGGGCGGTAATATTAGGGGGCAGCGGATGATCGGCAATAAGATATATCACACCGCAATCAGGCCCACCCGGCCCGGTGTGCTCTACTCCGGCGGGGACAAAAAGAATATCTCCTTCGGCTATATCATATTCATTTGCTCCGAATCTCACCTTGCCCACACCTGTGGATATATAAAGCATTTCATGGCTTAAATGGCTGTGGCAGATAAAATCTCCGCCCATTCTGCGCCAGCCTACTCGTTTCACCTTCATATGCATCACCCATTAAATTTTATCATTATTGGTTCGAAAAGTCCACAATATAATATATTTTTTCCATTGTATCGGCATTTTAGGGGTATATAATATAGTCATAAAATACAGGAGGCAAAATTTATGGAGAAATATATGCAATTCTTTGCCGATGCTTCGGCTAAACCTGTGCAAATAATTGATTGCAAAAATTTTCGCATAACCATAATCACTTCCAGGCTTATCCGATTTGAAGCGGGCAGCTACTGCAATGCCGCTACGCAAAGTGTGATAGATCGATCCTTTGCAGCGGCTGACTTTACTACCGAAAAAGACGGAGATCGGCTTAGGGTAGTCACCGACCATCTGGAGATCAGTTGCGATGCTTCCAAAAACATTGAAGATTCGGGGCTTTGTGTAAAACTGCTGTCTGCTCCATTTTCCAGATGGCATTGGGGCGATAGACCTCTTCAGAATTTAGGTGGCACGGTGAGCACGTTGGATTCTGTAAACGGTGCCTGCCCCTTAGGAGATGGCATTTGTTCCTTGGATGGCTACGGGCTGATAGACGACAGCCGAAGTGCATACTTCATTGAAGACGGCTGGCTGGCTCCCAGAGCAGACGGCACCACCGATATTTATTTCTTTGGCTACGGGCACGACTACACCGCCGCCGTGCAGGATTACTACCGCCTTACAGGGCCCACCCCTATGATGCCCAAATATGTTTTCGGCAACTGGTGGAGCCGCTATTTTGAATACACCGAAGATAGCTACAATCAGCTGATAGACGATTTTAATTCCCGCGATATACCGTTGAGCGTGGCTGTGATTGATATGGATTGGCACACCACCGACGATGACGGCAGAGATTACAACAAGGACGGTTGGACAGGATACAGCTGGAACAAAAAGTTATTCCCAGATTATAAGCGCTTCTTAAAAGGGCTTCACGATAAAGGGCTGGCCACATCACTAAATCTGCATCCTGCCGACGGTGTACGCTACTGGGAGGATATGTATCCCCAAATGGCTGAAGCCATGGGCGTTGATCCTGCCACCAAAGCTCCTATTCCCTTTGATATTCTCAACAAAGATTTTATTAAAGCCTATTTTGAAATCCTCCATTTCCCCTACGAAGAAAACGGAGTAGATTTTTGGTGGATGGACTGGCAGCAGGGCACCGATTATAATTGGATCCACCGCCACAACGGGGATATTCATAATCCCCTTGAGTGTATTACACCCCTTTGGATGCTAAATCACTTTCACTATCTTGCATCGAAGCGCAACGGCAAGCGCGGCCTAGCCTTTTCCCGTTTTTCAGGTCACGGCAGCCAGCGCTACCCTATAGGCTTTTCCGGTGATACTTGTGTAACATGGGATAGCTTAGACTTCCAGCCATATTTCACCGCCACCGCTTCAAATATTGGTTATGGCTGGTGGAGCCACGATATAGGCGGGCACTACATGGGCTACCGCGACGACGAAATGAATACCCGTTGGGTGCAGTCCGGCGTGTTTTCTCCCATATTCAGGCTCCACAGTTCCAAGAACATCTTCTCGGGCCGAGAGCCTTGGAACTACAACAAACGTTCCGAACTGATCATTTCCGATTTTATGCGGTTGCGCCATTGTTTGTTCCCCTATATCTACACAATGAGCTACCGCAATACCACCGAATTAATTCCCCTTATTCGGCCTATGTATCATCTCTATCCCGAATCCAAGGAAGCCTACGAAGCCAAAAATCAGTATTTCTTCGGCAGCGAGCTAATGGTTGCTCCCATCACCAAAAAGGGCGATGCTGTTTCCGATAGGGGCAGCACCAGAGTGTGGTTTCCACAGGGCAAATGGATAGATTTCTTTAGCGGTATGGTGTATTCAAGCAACACTGTTCTCGATATTCATAGGCCACAAGAGCAAATTCCCCTGTTCCTAAAGGCAGGCGCTATCGTTCCCCTGCAGCCCCATATTGAGGGGCAAAACGAACTGGGATTGGGCAGCGATGCAGAACTTTTGGTTGCTGCAGGAGATTCCAATTCCTTCACCCTTTATGAAGATGACGGCGAAACCGAATCCTGGCGCAACGGGGCCTTTGCCACAACCGAATTCAGCCTGGATTGGAAGGATAATTCTGCAACATTTAAGGTTCACCCCACTAAAGGAGATCCTTCCATAACGTTTGTTTCCAGAAACTACACCATCCGCTTTAAGGGCTTTGGCAAGGGCTGCCGTTTCTATGCCGCCGGCAAGGAGCTGCATGCTGATTATTCAGAACAGAGCAACACCTACACAATTCGGCTTGAAACCGTAAACTCTGCCGAAGGCGCAGAAATTGCTATAACAAGTGATGGCAATCTGATCCACAACAATTCCGATTTTAGGGAAAAGATCTGCGATCTGCTTTATCGTTCGCAAACAACCTTCGAAGAAAAGCTGCACCTTATTTGGCTGGTGGATAACCGCCCAAGGGATATTCGGGAAACCGATAGCAACGATCTGCTTTCCAAGGCAGTGCGAGAATACTTAATAATTGCAAACAAAATATAGCAAAAAAGAGCGGCCATATGCCGCTCTTTTGTTTTATTGATTTTGGCCTTTCAAATATTCCACGTACTCTTCCAGGCACATATCCAGCGCCTCCATCTGCTTGGCGTGCTTCACACCCACAAAGCGGAAGTGCCACGGCTCGTAGATAATACCTGTTATTTCGGTTTTATCCGTGGGGTAGCGAAGGATGAAACCGTAGTCGGTGCAATTTTCGGCCAGCCACTTGCCTGCCTTGGTGTTTTCGAAGCTCTGCTCCACAGAATTAAAATCTATGGCAAGGCCCACCTGATGCTCGCTTGTGCCGGGCACGGCCACTATTGTTCCCGCCTTCTTAATAGCCTCTTCTTCCGAAAGGCCATCTTCATTTATACATCGCTGCACGCGATTCTTAAAAAGGGTCTCCTGCCTGCTATAGGAACGATAAGCCGAAATGGAATAGATGGTGACACCATCTTCCCATGCTGCAGCCACCATATCCTTATAGGCGCCATAGGCACGGGAATCCAGCATATGGCCGTCGTTATTAATTCTCACAAGGTTTTCGGGCACAAAATCCTTCCCTGCAGGCTTCCACTTATTAGTGAGCATAAGATACCACTCGTTAAGCTCGGCTTGCCCGCTAACGGTGTATTCTATATAATCTCCGCTATCCAGCCTGTTGCTTCCGCCTGTGGGCATAGAGACGACCGACGACGTTTCGGATGATGTTTCCACAGCCGAAGACGAAGGCTCCACCGATGTGGTGGGTGCCTGCGCAGGCTTTTGGGAAGAGGATGAAGACGATTCTCCACCCGAGCCGCCAATGCCTGCTATTATGGCAACAAAAGCCACCGCCAGCGCCGCAAAGATTACCACGACTATCGCGGCATAAATCGGCGCGTTTTTATTTCTGCGTCTTCTCCCAGCCATTATTATCCCTCACTAATTATTCCCGGCCTTCTGCCAGAATATTATCAATTATCTTCTCTGCCGCCAAAAGATCATTTTCGGCAGGCTGAATTATATTATTTTTGCTGAAGTTTCTGGCAGCTATATAAAAATTGCCCTTGATAGTGCCCACCGAATCGGCTTTTTTAATCTCTTCACCGATAGGTGTGGTTGCCAGATTCACTCCCCTGCCCGAAAGAGCCGGCAGATCTCTCTTGATAAACAACTCTCCTGCAGTATTGTCCAACTGCTTGATCGTGTCGTCGTCCACAATAAACATGGTTGTTTGCGGATCCATTAGCTGGGTCTGCACTCTATCCAGAGTGTTTTTCATCTGGTTAGTCTGCATTCCGCTATAAACACAGCAATCAATTATAAGCACGTTCACTTCGCCATCGCCGTTCACATCGGGGCAATACTTTTCTAATTCTTCCCCCAATTTATCAGACGTGGCCTTGTCCATAAAACTGCCCAGATACACCACCACGCGGCAATCATACTTCGGCTTGGTGACAAATTGCACAACACATATTGTGAGCACCAGTGCCACAGCAGCGGAGCCTATCACGCCCCACTTATTATGATACCAAAAATTGGCCAGCTTTTCCTTAAAGGTGCGGGGTGCAGAATATTCTTCCTTTTTAGGCTCAGCCGCGCTCTCGCTTTTTATTTCCAGCAAATCGCGGCGCCTGCGAGCTTGCTCTCGTTTCCAATCACTTTGCTTTTCGGCCATTTTTCTGCCCCCTTTTTATTAGGATGCATATATTATAGCAGATTTTTTGCCGCCCGTAAAGGGGGCGGAATTAATTTACAAAAAATTAAAAAAAGCAGCGGATAACCGCTGCTTTTCACTTTTAATAGTTGATCTTCTTTGCAAGATAATCCTTAAGGTCGGCAATGGCAACGCGCTCCTGCTGCATTGTATCGCGATCGCGAACGGTAACAGCACCGTCCTCTTCTGTCTGGAAATCGTAGGTGATGCAGAAGGGAGTACCAATTTCATCTTCGCGGCGGTATCTCTTACCGATAGAACCTGCATCATCAAAATCAAGCATGAAATCCTTGCTTAATTCGCGGTAAAGCTCGCCTGCCTTTTCGGAAAGCTTCTTGGAAAGGGGCAGAACAGCTGCCTTAAAGGGAGCAATGGCAGGGTGGAGATGCAGCACTGTGCGAACCTCACCCTTTTCATCCTGCTCCTCATCATATGCATTGCAGAAGAAAGCAAGGAACACACGGTCGGCACCCAGCGAAGGTTCGATTACGTAAGGCACGTATTTCTCGTTAGTCTCGGGATCAAAATACTCCAAGGGCTGGCCGGAATGATTGCTGTGCTGGGTGAGATCGTAGTCGGTTCTATCAGCTACGCCCCAAAGCTCGCCCCAACCGAAGGGGAAAAGGAACTCGAAATCGGTTGTAGCCTTAGAATAGAAGCAGAGCTCATCAGCATCGTGATCGCGCAGGCGCAGGCTCTCCTCATCCATGCCCAAATCCAGCAGCCACTGGCGGCAAAAGCTGCGCCAATAGGCAAACCACTCAAGATCGGTGCCGGGCTTGCAGAAGAATTCCAGCTCCATCTGCTCGAACTCACGGATACGGAAGATAAAGTTGCCGGGAGTGATCTCATTACGGAAGGATTTGCCGATCTGAGCCACACCAAAAGGCACCTTGCGGCGAGTGGTGCGCTGGATATTCTTGAAGTTCACAAAAATACCCTGAGCAGTCTCGGGGCGCATATAGAGTGTGGAAGAGCTATCTTCGGTAACACCCTGGAAGGTCTTAAACATAAGATTGAATTTGCGGATATCGGTGAAATCATGAGAGCCGCAGGAAGGGCAGGCAATGCCTTTTTCACGGATGTAGGCCATCATCTCATCGTCTGTCATAGCGGCAGGGTTATCGGAAAGGCCGTTGGCTGCCACGTAATCTTCGATAAGCTTATCGGCACGGTGCCTTGTCTTACACTGGCGGCAATCCATCAGAGGATCGGAGAATCCGCCAAGGTGGCCGGAGGCAACCCATGTTTCGGGGTTCATAAGGATAGCGGAGTCCAGGCCTACGTTGTAGGGATTTTCCTGAACAAATTTCTTCCACCAAGCCTTCTTGATGTTGTTCTTCATTTCCACACCCAAGGGGCCGTAGTCCCAAGAGTTGGCCAAGCCGCCGTAGATCTCGCTACCGGGATAAACGAAGCCGCGTCCCTTTGCCAGGGAAACGATTGTGTCCATATTTTTTTCTGCGTTTTTAAGCATATTTCTTCCTCCAAAAAGGTTGTTTACAGCATAAACTGATCGGCTGTGAAGGAGCCAAGCTCAGGCATTGTGCCGGGCTGCCTTTTGAGCGGATCGTACTTAAAGCGGCGGCAGGAATCATCGGCCGAAACACTGCCTCTTTTGCGGCAGAGAATCACACCGCTATCGGCTGTGATTATGGCTCTGCTGCAATACTTACAAGCAGGCTGAGGCTTATTGATAGCCTTGTTTATAGCCATTGACACCACCCCTTGGGGATTAGTATAACAAAAAGATTTTAGAAAATCTACATAAAAAATTATATTATTTGATTTTTCCCGAATAAAATTTGCCCCAAATAGCCTAAAAACACCGCCGCCGAGCAAAAAAGGCTCAGGGATGCCATTAGTCCGCCTTGCCCCGATTGAAGCCTGGCGGAAATGGTTGGCAGATCCGGCAGATCCACGGGGAAAAACCGCAGCAGCAAAAAACACACCGCCGCCGAAATCAAAGCGCAGGCAGCACGGCTCAAAAATATATGTGAAAATCTTATGCCTGCTCCCCGCCCCAGTGCCAACACCTGAAACTGCACCGCCAAGCCTCCAAATGATATATAGGCTGCATATAGCGGAAGAGGCACTCTGCCAAGATGGGAAAGCCCCGTTGTGATCTCCAAAAGGGGCAAGATCGGCACCCACTCCCCCATCCTATAAATTACCGGTGCAAGAAACGCCGAAAAAAGAATGGTGTAGCCGCAAATTGCCATTGTGCTCCTTACCGCCGACTCACAAGCCTCGCAAAAGGCCTCGCCAATACTTCCCTGCCCTTCGGCATTAGGCGGCAACGGTCTGCATCTTTGAGCCGAAAAAACACCCATTATTACCGATGCGGAAAAGGTGGATGCCAAAAGAACAACTCCTGCCTTGGCCGAGCCAAGCATTGTGCCGCCCACGGCCGAGATGCAAAAAGCAGGCCCGGGATTTACACAGAATCTGATCATTCGCTCCGCTTGAATCCCATCTATCTCACCTTTCTGCCGAAGGTGTGATATAAGCTTAGCTGAAACAGGATA
The DNA here is from genome assembly GCA_045644025.1 of Acutalibacteraceae bacterium. Taxonomy (GTDB): domain Bacteria; phylum Bacillota; class Clostridia; order Oscillospirales; family Acutalibacteraceae; genus JAZRGE01. The sequence continues at coordinate 31,621 of JAZRGE010000080.1, forward strand.
GCCCGAAAAAAACGAGAGCAGAACCGCCGTGGCCGAGCGCCCCCTCACCCCAAAAAGAAGGTTGCACACAGGTGAGACTATTCTGCCCAGCAACCTTGATGCCGCCGTGCGACCCGTAAATTCTGCTAAAAACATAAAAGGGAACAGGGTGGGTATCACCACTCTGCCGCATAGTCTTATTCCCTCGGCTGCTCCCGATGCTGTGTCACCTCTGAACACAAAAAGAAACACCGCCATCACACCTATCATTGCGCTCACCGCCAAATATTCCGCCCCGAGCCTTAAAACAGCGCCCTTAATCTTCATAAACAAAACCCTCCCTAAAATATATATGAGTGTGGAGGGGATAATTTTGTCTGATATAAAAAAGAACGCTGCGGCTTCGCTGGGCGTGCCGCTTGCAGCTATAGACCGTTGCCCCAAGATAGAGCTTATCGGCAACAGAGAGGCCACTGTAGACGGGTGCAGGGGTGTGGCAGAATACGGTGACACAGCCATAAGGCTGAACATTTCGGGCGGTTCGATATGCTTTTTCGGCACCGACCTGCAGATAACCTGTCTCTACAGCAACGAAGCCACCATAAAAGGCTTTATATGCAACGTAGAATTTTGCTTGTAGGTGGTTTTTATGTTTGTGCGACTTATCCGCCTTTTAACAGGCTGTGTTTACGTGATGTTTTCGGGAGATACCCCCGAAAGGATGCTCACCGTACTTTCCAAAAGTCATCTTCCCTTTTGGAATATCAAACGGCGCAGCGGCGGCATCGTTGTTTGTATGTATGCGCGGCATTTCAGAAAGCTGCGCGCGCTGCGGCGAACGGCCGACGTGAAGGTGCATATCTTAGGCAGGCGCGGCCTACCTTTTGTGATGAACCGCTACCGATTTCGCTTAGGCTTCGCATTAGGGTTCGTTTGCTTCCTTGCACTCAATTGGGCAGCAGGGCTTTTTATCTGGAATATAAATATTGAGGGAAATCTGAATATTCCCACAGCCCATATCCTACGCTATCTAAAGGAACAAAACGTGGCCGAGGGCAGCCTTGCATCTGCCGTGGATTGTGATAATATCCGAGTGAAGCTCACCCGAGATATGGAAGGCATATCCTGGGCATCACTCTCGGTGGAGGGCAGCGTGCTCACCGTGGCTGTGCACGAGCGAAGCCCCATAGACACAACTTCTCCCAAGCCCTGCAATTTAGTGGCAAATGCCGACGGAATAATCTGCGACATACGTGTGCTTTCGGGCAAAACTCTGGTGAAAAAGGGTGACACGATATCTAAAGGGCAACTGCTTGTTTCGGGGATAGTGGAATACTCCACGGGGCAGAGCAATTTTGTGGCCGCCAAAGGGGTCATTTCGGCCTACACCACAAAGGATATCGTGGTACGTCAACCCTTATCATACACCCAAACGCGCCGCACGGGAGAGCAAACGCGGCGCAGCGTGTTTTCCTTCTTCGGGCTTAAAATCCCCCTTTATCTGGGCAATGTTGCACACCCCCACGAGAAGGACGTTGTTTCTGCGCGGCCCGAAGCCAACGGCGCCTACCTGCCCATATCCCTTACAACCGCCACTTTTTATTACACCGAGCAACAGCAAATCAATCTCACATCAGAACAAGCACAGAGTGAAGCGGCTCGGCAGATGAACGAAATATGCAACGATATTAAGGATTATGAGATTTTATCCTACACCGATAGCTTTGAGGAAGAGAATGGATATGTGGTGCTTAAAAGGCATATCCAGGCTAAAGAAAACATTGCAATCAGGGAAGAAATTCAAATAAATATTGGAAATCCTGAATAGATATGATATAATCTTCCATAGCACAAGGGGGATTATATATGAAGAACTACGAGTATATTGCCTTCGATCTGGACGGCACCTTGATGAACACCTACGAAGGAGTTTCCAAGGCTATAACATACACTATGGATAAAATGGGCAAACCTAAGCCCACCGAGCAGCAGATAAGGCCCTGCATCGGCCCGCCTCTGGATGATTCCTACAAGAAGATCTTTGGCTTCACCCACGAGGAAGCTATTGAGGGTGTGGCTAAGTTCCGCGAATACTACAGAGATAAAGGCCAGTTTGAATGCCACCCCTACAGTGGCATTACAGATACTTTGGCAGCACTTAACGATGCCGGCTACAAACTTTTTGTGGCCACGTCTAAGCTTATCACCCCTGCGCTGGAGATAGTCCGCCACTTTGGGCTGGATAAATATTTCTGCCACGTGGAAGGCACTCCCCCGGGATACGGCGATTGCTCCAAGGCCGACGTGCTTCGCAACGCCTTCTCGTCTCTTGGAATTACCGATAAAAGCAAGGTGATTCTTGTGGGCGACACTAAATTCGACGTGATAGGTGCCAAGGAAGCGGGAATTGAATGTATGGGCGTGCTCTACGGCTTTGGCAGCGAGCAGGAATTTAAGGAAAACGGTGCGGACTACATTGTGGAAACCACCTCCGATATTGCAGATTTCTTTTTGAAATAAATAAACACCTCAGAAGATGATTCTTCTGAGGTGTATTTTTATTCGAAATCCGATTTTTCACATTCCGATCTTATAAAAGACGTGAACCAGCAATATAGCGCTTCGCCCAACTCCTGATATATAGGATCGCCATCGTGGGAGCAAAGCATGGCAAATGTCTGGCCGATCCTGCGCTCCACATCGCCGCCGCGACGGTAAGCCAGATAATAGAAGGAAAAGGCTCCGCTATCGGTGGCGCTGGGTTCTGTGCCGGGGGCTATCCTTTTAAGATTTTTTTCAAAGCTGTTCCAAGCTGCATTGGCCAGGATCTCATCGGGGCAGAATCGCTCAAAGCCTATTCTCACGCCAAAGGCCAGCAACTGCCTGCGCTGAAGGAGCATCTCGGTGTTCTCGGCAGAATCTGTATCGGGGATAATATCATCCCCTGCTTCTGTAAACTTCTCGGCCACAGTTTTTCCCAGCAACTTGGCTTTATCCATATCGCCGTTGGCCGTGTGGCGGGCAAAATCATCCCCCTCGGCTGCAAGAGCCTTGTTGCGGCGGATGGTGGCGGAGGGCTTATCCCCCGCTATTTTAATATCTTTATCATCAAACAAAACGAGCGCACCTCTTTTCGCACAGAAATTTTCTATACTTTAGCCTTCCAGGGCCTCACTCAAAGCGCGGGAAAGCTGATCGGGGCAGGATGTGGATTTGAAGCCGCAGGTGATGCCGCGAAGTTTTTCCACGGCCTCGGCAGCCTCCATTCCTTCCACAAGAGCGGCAATACCCTTAAGATTGCCGTTGCATCCGCCCTGGAACTCCACGTTCTTCACCTTTCCTTCTTCCAGATCAAAGGTGATGGCTCTGGAGCAAGTCCCACTTGTCTTATATGTATGCTTCATAAGGAATATTCCTTTCGCCTTTTATTTATCCTTAAATTTGTTGCTGCGAACGGGATGGCGCAGCTTCCTGAGTGCCTTAGCCTCAATCTGGCGAATACGCTCACGAGTCACATGGAACTCGGTACCCACCTCTTCCAAAGTGTGGCAACGGCCATCGTAGAGGCCGAAGCGCAGACGAATAACAGCCTCTTCTCTGGGAGTGAGGGTGTGAAGCACAGTGTCGATATCTTCGTTGGTAATAGTCTTAAGAGCGGCATCGTCGGGAGCCAGAGCCTCTTCGTCCTTAATAAAGTCCATAAGGCGGCTATCTTCTTCGGGGCCAATGGGAGTTTCGATAGAAACAGCTTCCTGGGCCACACGCATAATCTCGCGAAGCCTTTCCACGGGGATACCCATTGTCTCTGCGATCATATCCTCGCTGGGCTCAAAGCCGTTTTCATGCAGAAGCTGGCTCTGCACCTTCTTAAGGCGGTTGATAGTCTCCACCATATGCACGGGGATACGGATAGTCCTTGCCTGATCGGCAATGGCACGGGTAATGGCCTGGCGTATCCACCAAGTGGCATAAGTAGAGAACTTAAATCCCTTGGTGTAATCAAATTTTTCAACAGCCTTAATAAGACCGACGTTGCCTTCCTGAATGAGATCAAGGAAGTGCATTCCGCGGCCCACGTAGCGCTTTGCAATACTGACAACAAGGCGCAGGTTGGCTTCGGTGAGGCGCTTTTTGGCCTGCTGATCGCCTTCGGATATCTTCATGGCAAGCTCAATTTCTTCATCGGTAGAAAGGAGAGCCACTCGGCCGATCTCCTTAAGATACATCTTAACGGGGTCGTCCAGAGAAGTGCTGTCCAGATCAAACTTATCGTCCAGCGCATCGGCATTCACCTGCTCAAGCTCCAGCTCTTCGGCGGTGGGTTCATCGTCCAGCCTTTCCATTTCGATAAGCTTTTCTTCGGCGGCAAGTTCTTCCAAAGAAACGTCGATATCATCGATAGAATTTATTGCGTCTATATCCTCTTCTTCATCTTTATCGCCGGTGTATCCATCCTGAATCAGATATTCATCTTTCACGTTTTCCACTTTTTATCCCTCTCTCTTTTTGTTTGCAATGTTTTGTATCATATTGGCCCATTCCGCATCCGTCATATCCTCGGCGTTGGCGGTCTGTGCCAAAGATTTTTCTTCGGCTATCACCTTAATGCTGTCTTCCAAAGTTTGTCTATGGCCGGAAGCTGCCACCTTATCGTTCATAAGGCGCACGGCATGCCCTGCCTGCTTTGGATCAAAGCGAGAAGCTGCATCGGTGATATCAAACTCTCTGCCCTCTCCCAACTGACGTATCACTTCGGCATAAACTATACTGTTAAGATCGGTGATAAGGCTATCGGGGAGGTTGTCCTTCACTTTTTCATAAAGGTCGGGGTGAGCCATAAGCACAGCGATAAGATTATCTTCCGCCTTAGCCGCCCTAAGATTCTTGGCTCTTTGGCGTGAATCTTCATCGTTGCCTGCCGCGGCAGGGCTTATCGCTCTTTGCTGCTCCTTCTTGGCGCGGCTCTTTGCACGCGAGGCGGCTATTCTATCCGATTCACTCATAAGTGCCGCCTTGCTTACACCGTATTTTTCGGCAAGTTTGCCTGCATAATAATCCTTTGTGATATTATCGGGCACGTTGCTTAGTATTTCGGCAGCTCGCTTCAAATATTCCAGCCTTCCCGAATCGCTTTTGGCATCTATTCCCTCGGCGGCGGTGTAAAGCTTATATTCTATATCGCTCACCGCTCCGTCCAGCAACGCGGCAAAGCGGGAAGCGCCGTTCTTTTTAATAAATTCATCGGGATCCTTGCCATCTGGAATGGCCAGCACCCTTGCGGGCAGGCCTGTGTTGGCTAAAATAGACATCGCACGCTCGGTAGCCTTGCGGCCTGCTGTGTCGGCATCCAGAGTGAGCACCACTTCGTTGGTGTAGCGGCGCAACAGCCTTGCCTGATCTTCGGTGAAGGACGTGCCAAGGGCTGCAACGGCATTCTTAAATCCTGCCGCATGGAGTGCTATAACATCCATATATCCTTCGGCCAAAATCATTCTTTCGGTGCCGTGTGTCTTAGCAGCCGAAAGAGCATAAAGATTATGGCTCTTTTTGAAGACGGGGGTATCGGCTGTGTTCACATATTTCTGGCTGCTGTCCTGCCCCGGCAGTGCTCGGCCGCCGAAGGCAATCACGTTGCCCCTGAGATCCATTATGGGGAACATCACCCTGCCGCGAAACTTATCGTAGCATCCGCCCTTTTTGCCTCTTATGGCAAGATCGGCGGTGATGATCTCTTCATCCGAAAAGCCCTTTTGGCGCAGGTGCTTTGTGAGCGAATCCCATGTGTCGGGGGAAGCGCCAAGCCCGAAGCTTCTTATAGTGGCATCGGCAAGACCGCGATCCCGCAGGTATTTAAGCATTGGTCTACCGCCTTCGCTTGCCAAAAAATTATGGAAGAAGTGGGCGGCTTCTCTGTTCATCTCATAGACCCGCTTTTTAAGCTTGGCAAATTTATCATCCACATTATCTTCGGGCACCTGCATACCGCTGCGCTGGGCCAATAGCCGCACCGCCTCGATATAATCCAGATTTTCGGCCTGGCGCACGAAGGTGATAACATCGCCGCCCGCCGAACAACCGAAGCAATAATAAGATCCGTTTTCGGGATACACCGTGAAGGAGGGAGTTTTTTCGTTGTGGAAGGGGCAAAGACCCACCAGATTACTTCCTCTGCGCTTCAGCTGGATATAAGAGGAAATAACCGATTCGATATCGTTCCTATATTTAAGCTCGGCCAGGAAGTTCTGATCCAATGCCACCTTTCTCACTCCTTTATAATCATTTTATAAGAATTGCCAGGTCTGGGGGATATAGGCTTTTTCGAAGGTGCGAATGGCGTATCCGTCTGTCATACCTGCGATGTAATCGGTGACGGCACGGTTGAGCCCTTCGGATTCGGCTATAGCCTGTATATCTCTGGGCATTTCGCCCGGATTCTTTATGTAGTATTCAAAAAGCTTTTCGGTGATACCGTAAACTTTTTCGTCTTGCTTGATGCCCATTTCATCTCTATACACGTTTGCGTTAAGGAAATCGTGGAGCAACGTGTAGGCATAAAAGGCATCCTGATCCATTTTAATATCACCGTTCACCGTGTTCTCCACAACCGACATCACCAAGCGATTAATGCGCTGGCTGCGGCGGGTGCCTAATATCTTCTCCACGTCTTTGGGGATATCTTCTGCCTTTATGCGGCCCGCTCTGATAGCATCGTCTGTATCGTGATTGATATAAGCGATCTTATCGGCATAATAGACTACTCTGCCCTCAATGGTGGATGCAGGGTCTTCTATATGGGTGTGGTGCAGGATTCCGTTCAGCACCTCTTTGGTGAGATTAAGGCCGCGTCCGCCCTTTTCTATGCGACTGCAGACTCTCACGCCGTTCTCAAAATGGCGGAAACCTGTATCACAAAGCTTATTAAGCGCACGCTCGCCTGCGTGGCCAAATGGGGTGTGGCCGATATCGTGGCCAAATGCGATGGCTTCTGTGAGATCCTCGTTAAGCCCCAAAGCACGGGCAATGGTGCGGGCAATCTGGGTGACCTCTATGGTGTGGGTGAGCCTGGTGCGATAATGATCTCCCTCGGGGGCAAGGAACACCTGAGTCTTGTGCTTTAGGCGGCGGAAAGACGTGCAATGGATAATACGATCTCTGTCCCTTTGGAATTCTGTGCGAATATCACAGGGATCTTCGGGGCGCTCTCGGCCTTCCGATTGGCTGCTTTTCTTGGCATAAGGGGCAAGAAATTGATCCTCTATCTGCTCCGTGCGCTGCCTTATATTAAGTTCCATCACTATCACCGCCTATATCTTATATATTTATATTAGCTTTTTATTTGATTTTCCCTTTTATTTTCAGCAATATTTTACACTTTTTTCGCAAATATCCAGCCTTGCGCTGAAGGCTTCTTCCACCTTTTTGCAGAAGGCGCCCCAATTTTCGGTGGGCACAGCCAGCTCCACAGCCACGTCTCCCCCAAATTCGGAGGAGAGCACACGTCCATCAAGCGAGGAAATAATAGTCTGCAAGCGGCCGTAATCGCCGTAGTCACATTTCAGCTCGCCCAGGGTGTGAAGCTTATATTCTATCTTCACGGCTGCCTGCAATCCCTTGGCGGCGGAATCAGTATAGGCACGCACCAAGCCGCCCGTGCCCAGCAAAATGCCGCCGAAATAGCGGGTGACAACCACCAATGTGTCTGTTACTCCTGCTGAAATAATAGCATCCAGCACAGGAGGGCCTGCCGTGCCGTGGGGTTCGGAATCATCGCTATACTTCTTCACGTTGCCTTCCCTTAAAACATAGGCATAAACATTGTGGCGTGCATCCCAATATTTCTTCTTCACCTCGGCCACCAAGCGGTTGGCCTCGGCTTCATCGGCCACGTGATAAACATGGGCAATAAAACGGGAACGCTTCTCGGTGATCTCGGCCGAAGCATACTCCCCCACGGTGATAAAGCTGTTCACGACATTCTCCCCCTTTCGGAAAAAATAAGTGCGGCCACTAAGGATGACCGCACTTTAAGGATATTATTCATTTTCCAGTCCAAAACGCTTTTTGAACCTATCTACACGACCGCCGGTATCAACAAGCTTCTGCTTACCGGTAAAAAACGGATGACACTTTGAGCAAATATCCAAGCGAATATCCTTCTTTGTGGAACGAGTCTCAAACTCGGCTCCGCAAGCGCAGCGTACTACAGTAGTTTCGTACTGCGGATGAAGTCCTTCTTTCATTATTGTCACCCCTCTCTTTCTTCAACAGATTTTATAACACGATGATATTACCACACAGAATCAGAAAATGCAAGAGTTTTTTTCAAAAAATTAAAAATTTAGCATCTGTCTTATATCCTCAAATATTTCTATTGCCTTAAATTTTACTTTGTATTTCTCGCCCGATGTGATTATCTCCGCCTCGGAATCGGAAAAAGATTCCGAAGTTGACGCCGCGCCGATGCACAACGTAGGAAATATCACGCACCACCAATTCTGCCCTTTGGCGCTGCCCAACTCCACACAAAGAGCATCGTATTCCCCTGCAGGAAGGGTGAAATTTTCATACACCCTTGTCTCGAAGTTTTCTTTTCGGATAGTCAGTTTCACGGGATAATCGGCTCCGTTTTGCGCCAAGGTCTTTTGTGCTGCCGAAAGCAGCCTTTCTTTATTATCGGCAAGGCAAGCCAGCGCTTCCTCTTTAGAGGCACAACCCTTAAACACTCTCTCCGATTCGGCCACAATCGCATCGCGCACCAAAAGCTTAAGATGCTGATCTTGTGTGGAATCAGAATTAGCGCGAATATGTACTCTGAGTACATCCCTGCGAATACTATCGCAAGCGGCGCCAAAGCCTGCCATAGAGGCAAGGCAGGAAAACACCAAACCGCAAACCAACGCCATGCTGAACGCTTTAACTTTACTGCTCATAAAAAATCTCCTTTGCATTTATGCTACGGCATAAATATTGGCAAAGGAGATAATTTTTATTCACACGGGCGGCAGATATACGCTGTCTTGCCCGCCATTTTTAATTTTTCTGCAGCCGCAATTGCATCGGCCTCATTCTCATATATTCCGAACACCGATGGGCCGCTGCCCGAAAGCCCCACTCCGTAAGCAGCTGTGGAGCGAAGCAGTTCCATATCTTCTATGGGCACTTCATCGCAGGCAGGAATAAAAACGTTGTATATTCCGCGGCAGATATCCGAAAGATTGCCTTCGGCTATGCCCTTGGCCACAAGCTCGGTAGCAGGGCGCTTTGTGATACCAACGCTTCCCACTCGGCGATACATCTCGCCTGTGGAAGGCTTTTGCCCGTTCTTACTGATCAATATATAGCAGGGCGGCATTTGGGGCAAGCGCTCTATCTGCTCTCCTATTCCGCGAGCCCGCATACAGCCTCCGATCACACACATAGGCACGTCTGCGCCAAGGGGCACCGACATCTCGGCCAACTGCTCCGATGTGAACGGATAGCCCAAAAGCTGATCGATCCCCTTCATCACTGCGGCTGCATCGCTGCTTCCGCCCCCAAGGCCTGCGGCCACGGGGATATTTTTCCAAAGCTTAATATGGGCGCCCTTGCTGCTGCCGGCTGCGCCGAGCACAAGCTTTGCGGCGGCATATGCCAGATTATCTTCTCCGCAAGGCAAGGTGCCCGAGCTTTCCGAAAGGGTTATTTCACCGGTATCGTTAAGCTCAATCTCGGCAATATCGCATAGATCGACCGTTTGCACGATCATATCCAAAAGGTGATATCCATCGGCTCTTTTGCCCAGGATATCCAGAGTGATATTCAATTTGGCCGGAGCTTTTACAACAACACCCATCACAATCTTCCTTTTAGTTATTAAGAGCCTGCAGGGGTGCAGGAATTCTGCCGCCGCGATGGATAAACTTAGCGGGCGAAGCGGTGTTCACCTTCATTACAGGGCCGCCGCCCAGCAGACCGCCGAAGGAAAGCTCATCGCCAACCTTTTTGCCGATAGCGGGAATCACGCGCACGGCTGTGGTCTTGCGGTTTATCATACCAATTGCAGCTTCATCGGCGATAATAGCCGAGATCACTTCTGCAGGAGTATCGCCGGGAATATTTATCATATCCAAGCCAACCGAGCAAACGGCTGTCATGGCTTCAAGCTTCTCAATTGTGAGACATCCGCTTCTGGCGGCGTCTATCATACCTGCATCCTCGGTGACAGGAATAAAAGCACCCGAAAGGCCGCCCACGTGGGAAGAAGCCATTGTGCCGCCCTTCTTAACAGCATCGTTAAGCATAGCAAGAGCAGCGGTAGTGCCGCAGGCGCCGCAAGTCTCCAATCCGATCTCTTCCAGAATATGGGCCACCGAATCTCCGATAGCGGGAGTGGGGGCAAGGGAAAGATCCACTATGCCGAAAGGCACGGCCAGACGCTGAGAAGCCTCGCGAGCCACCAGCTGACCCATACGGGTGATCTTGAAAGCGGTGCGCTTGATAAGTTCGGCCACCTGATCGGTTGTGAGACCATCGGATTTGGCAAGAGCAGCGCGCACAACGCCGGGGCCCGAAACACCAACGTTTATAACACAATCGGGCTCGCCAACGCCGTGGAAAGCGCCTGCCATAAAGGGGTTATCATCGGGTGCATTGCAAATAGCAACCAGCTTTGCGGCACCGATGCAATCTCTATCGGCTGTGGCTTCGGCTGTGCGGCGGATTATTTTGCCCATCATGGCAACTGCATCCATATTAATGCCGCTTTTGGTGGAGCCGATGTTCACGGAAGAACACACACGCTCTGTCTCCGCCAGAGCCTGAGGAATGGAATCAATAAGAGCGTAGTCTCCTGCGGCAAAGCCCTTCTGCACCAATGCGGAATAGCCGCCGATAAAGTTCACTCCGATCTCCTTGGCTGCTCTATCCAGCGTGCGTGCGAATTTAACAGGATTCTGCGCCTGGCAAGCGGCAGAAAGCAGAGCAATAGGAGTCACCGCAACGCGCTTGTTGATAATGGGGATACCATATTGCTTTTCAATATCCTCGGCCACCTTCACAAGCTCGCCTGCGCTGTAGAGAATCTTATCATAAACTTTATCGCAGGCCTTATCTATATCGCTGCCTGCGCAATCCAGCAAAGAAACACCCATCGTGACAGTGCGCACGTCCAGATGTTCATCCTGGATCATTCTTATAGTTTCAAGAATATCGTTGTTATTAATCATTCTGCTTACCTCAGATCCTGTGCATGGAATTGAAGATATCTTCGTGCATTGTGTGGATAGACATACCCATATCTTTGCCCAGTTCGCCCATTGCATCGGCAAACTCGCCGAAGGGCACGTTCATCTTTTCGATATCGCAAACCATCATCATGCAAAAAAGCTCAGAAAGAATGCTCTGGGAAACCTCCAGAACATTCACGTTGTACTCAGCACAGCAAGAAGCCACTCGAGCCAGAATTCCAACTTTGTCCTGACCAACCACAGTAATAACAGCCTTCATTTTCTTTTTACCATTCCTTTGCCAAAGTTTTACCCACCGATTATAACATATCTTTTTGCGTTTTGCAATTTATTCTGCTTAAAATATTGTTGTATTTCGGCAAGATATTTGATATTATGTAGAGTAATAGGCGGTGAAATTATGGCATATAAAAATCTATTGGATCTACACACCCATACCGACAACTCCCACGATGGCCTTTATTCGGCCACCTATATGTGCGAGGCGGCGGTAAACGCAGGGCTGCGCGCCATTGCCATAACCGATCATTTTGATTGCGATTTTTTTGAAAAATTTCATCTCGATCGTTCCTCAAAGCAATCTATGTTTGCCATAAAAAAGGCGCAGGCTGTTTTCTCCGGCAAGCTGATAGTGGTGGCAGGCGTGGAGCTTGGCCAGCCGCTGGCCGATCTTTCGGCGGCGCAATATGCGCTGGATCTTAATCCCGATTTTGTGCTTGGCTCGATGCACGAGCTTCCGGGCAAAGAAGATTTCTACAGCATGGATTATTCCCTGCCCGAAAACGATCCCGAAAGGCTTATGAAGGAATATTTCGAGAACCTTAAAAAGCTTATTGATTGGGGCAATTTTGATTCTCTCGCCCATCTCACCTATCCTATGCGCTACATTCGCCAGCGCTGCGAGAAGTACCCCGATATAGAAAAGTATAAGGATGATATCCGCGATATCTTCAAGATGCTGGCCGCCAAGGATAAGGCCTTGGAGATAAACACATCCGATCTTTATCGCCGAATTTTCGAAACAGTGCCCAGCCGCGATCTTGTGGCCTACTTCAAGGAATGCGGCGGCAAGCGCATCACTGTTGGATCCGATGCCCACGATTTCCGCAATGTGGGCAGCGGCATAAACGAAGCAATGGAAATGGCCAAGGGATGCGGTTTCGATAGCATCAGCCTTTTCCAGAAGCGCACACCCATAGACATACCCATTTTATAACAGGAGGTTTTATATATGAACACTCAACTTCTGCAATTGCTTTATCAAAATTCTAAATACACTTCTCAGGAACTGGCCGATATGCTGGGCCTGGAAGAGCAGGTTGTGAACGCCCAGATCAAAGAGCTGGAGGCCGCGGGGCTTATTTGCGGCTACAAGGCTGTTATAGATTGGGAAAAGCTGGATGGCGCCTATGTTTCCGCCCTTATCGAGCTTAAAGTTACTCCTCAGCCCGATGCCGGCTTTGAAGACACCGCCAAGAAGATTATGAAATTCAAGGAAGTGGAAACAGTCTATCTTATGTCGGGCGGATACGACCTTTGCGTGATCGTGAAGGGCAAGACCTTCCAGGAAGTGGCTATGTTTGTTGCCAAGCAGCTTGCCACTATGAAGACTGTTGTGAGCACCGCTACACACTTCGTGCTTCGCAGATATAAAGAGTTGGACGTAGTGATCGTGGACGACGAAACCGATGACAGGGGGAAAATTTCGCTGTGATGGATTATCGAAAAGTGATAAATCCTGTTGCCGACAGCATTAAACCCTCGGGCATCCGCAAATTCTTCGATATCGTGGAAGAAATGGACGACGTGATAACCCTTGGTGTGGGCGAGCCCGATTTCCCCACCCCGTGGGCTGTGCGGCAGGCAGGAATAAGATCCCTGGAGGATGGCAAGACTCGCTACACCTCCAACTGGGGACTTAAAAAATTGCGTGAAGAAATTTCCGCTTATATGAACAGGCGCTTTGATCTCACCTATTCCCCCGATAACGAAATACTCGTTACCGTTGGCGGAAGCGAGGCTATCGACGTGGCTATTCGCACACTTGTCTCCCCCGGAGACGAGGTGCTTATACCCGAGCCCAGCTTTGTGTGCTACAGACCTATTGTGGAGCTGGCAGGCGGCGTGCCCGTGCCTATTGTGACCAAAGCCGAAAACGATTTCAGGCTCACAGGGGATGAGCTCAGAAATGCAATCACCGGCAAGACAAAGGTGCTTATAATGCCCTTCCCCTGCAACCCCACCGGCGGTGTTATGCGAAAGGAACACCTGGAAGAAGTGGCACAGGTTTTGCGCGGCACCGATATAATGGTAATATCCGATGAGATCTATGCCGAGCTCACCTATGGTGAATCCCACGTTTCCATTGCTTCTCGCGAAGGCATGGCCGAGAGAACGATCGTGATAGGCGGATTCTCCAAGAGCTATTCCATGACAGGCTGGCGCTTAGGATATGCCTGCGGCCCTAAGGAAATAATGCAGGTGGCCACAAAGATTCATCAGTTTGCCATTATGAGTGCTCCCACCACTGCCCAGTATGCCGCTATCGAGGCCCTGCGCAGTTGTGATGAAGATCTTAAAAATATGGTGAACGACTACAATATGCGCCGCAGGTTTGTGGTGAACGGCTTCCGCAGAATAGGCTTGGATTGTTTCGAGCCCAACGGTGCCTTCTATGCCTTCCCCTGCATCAAATCCACGGGGCTTACTTCGGAAGAATTCTGCGAAAAGCTGCTTTATTCCGAAAAGGTGGCACTGGTACCCGGCAACGCCTTCGGTGAATCGGGTGAGGGATACGTGCGCGCTTCCTATTGCTATTCCATAGATCACTTAAAGGAAGCACTCCGCCGAATAGAAAATTTCCTTAAGAAATTATAAAGACGTTAAAATATCGCCGAAGAAAATTCGGCGATATTTTTTATTGAATAAACGGGATTTTATATGTAAAATAAAAATAGAGGTGATTTTAGTGAGCAAGAAACCCATTATAGCCTTAATGTATGATTTTGATAAAACTCTTTCCACCACCGATATGCAGGAATACAGCTTCATTCCGAGAGTTGGAGAAAGCAGCGAAGAGTTTTGGGCGCAAGCCGATGCGCTTTCCACAAAGCAAAATATGGATGGTATTCTGGCCTCGATGTACTTAATGCTCAAAAAGTGCAATCAAAAAGATATGCCCATCACAAGAAAAAGCTTTGTGGATCTGGGCAAGGATATTAAATGGCACAAGGGCGTGAAGGATTGGTTCGGCCGTATAAATGCCTACGGCCGTGAAGCCGGTGCGGTGGTGGAGCACTATATTATCTCCTCAGGCCTTAAGGAAGTGATCGAGGGCACGGAAATATCCCACCATTTCAAGAAGATATATGCCAGCGAATTTCACTACAACGCCAGCGGCATTGCCACATGGCCGCAGACCGCTATTAACTACACCGCCAAGACCCAATTCTTATTCCGCATCAACAAGGGCATTCTGGATATTTCAGATGATAGCCTGCTCAATCGTGGCATGGCCGAAGAAGAAAGGCGCATTCCCTTTTCCAATATGATCTATCTTGGAGACGGAATGACCGACGTGCCCTGCATGAAACTTGTTAAGGAATATGGCGGCCACTCCATTGCCGTGTACCCATCCAAAGATGCCCATAATTCCAACGTGGCCGAGCTGATACGTGCCGACCGTGTGAATTTTGCCACCCCCACCGATTACTCCGAGGGCGGCACACTGGATAAGACGGTGAAGGCCATAATCAAAAAGATCGTAGCCGATCAAAATCTTCGCAATATGCGGGATAAGCAGTTCAAAAAATTTGATTAACACAAAGTAAAACGCCCCGGAAATTCCGGGGCGTTTTACTGCTTGTTCTCTATATGAAGGTAGTGTTAGTCGAGAGATGCGTTGTAGGTATCGATGAGATTCTTGAAGGTGTTCACAAACGATGCCTCAGTGGCGGCAATGGTGTTTTCCTTTCTCATAGCAGCCTGCCAGGGCTTCTCGATGTTGGGATAGAACACGTTGTCGTCCAGCAGATATTTTGCAAAGTAGATCGATTTAGCAGGTTCTGCATACTGATACTTATAAACCAGATCAATAGAATCTTTATCGGGAACCTTTGCTTCGATAGAAGCCTTCTTGGCTGCTGCGCGCTCGGTAGAAGCATAGGGAGATTTATGCACGGCTTCGTAAACGGTGGCAACCTTCTTGGCCCAATCGTCGCTCACGGAAGCAGGAATAAACCTAACATTGATGGTGCCAACGCTGCGGGTAAATTCGTCGCCTGCATTCATAGCAGGGAAAGGTACAACGCCCCAGTTGGTAACTTCGCTTTCGTTGAGAGTATCGGGGCCGCCTGCCATAGAGCTGGAATACATGGAGATCTTACCGCTCATAAACTTCTCGGGAGCATCGCTCCAAGCGCTGCCCACCATGCCTTGAGAGGGAACATAGCAGTTGCCCGAGTTCATAAGATCGCGAACCTTATTGGCCATTGCCTGGTATTCGGGATCGTTAGCGCCGTAAACTGCCTTACCGTCGTCTCCCAAATAGACCATAGACTTACCGATAGCGGAAACAACAAAATTATCTATATATCCGGTTTCGGGGGACATATAAAGGCCGTAGGTGGCAACGTAGCCATCGCTCTCCTTCTTGGTGAGCTTTGTTACGTATTCCTCAAACTTAGCCCAATCCCATTTGCCTTCGTTGAAAAGCTTGGTGGGATATTCAAGGCCTGCACGATCCATGTGATCCTTATTGTAGAAAAGGATGTTGGAGAGCCAGTGCACGTCGAAAGACCAGGCATAGGTCTTGCCATCCTTGGTGTAGCGCTCTCTTATTGCCTGATTATATTCAAAATCTTCGGAATCAAAATGCATAAGCTGGCTCACGTCTTTAAGAGAGCCCTTTTTGGCGTAAACGTCGGCCTGCTCCGAGCGCATAACGATAATATCGGCCCAAGTATCGCCCGACATAAGAGAGGCATCAAAATTGGTCTTCATATCGATCTGGTTAACAATGATATCCTCAAACTCAAAGTTGTACTTAGCCATAGCATCAACATACTGCTGATACATAAGCCTTTCTTCTTCGGTAACGGCGTCTGCCTTGGGAATATTGGTGAACCAGGCAGCGATCTTAACCTTTTTTCCTTCCAGATTGATCTCTCCGCTGCCGCCGCCCTGATTGCCGCCTGCGGGCTTACATCCCACAAGGGAGCAAACAAGTGCTACTGCCAGCAGAAGAGTGATAACTCTTGCAAATCTTTTCATAGTGCAAATCCTCCTTGAAAATTTTACTGCAATTCTATAATACCATATTTTTGCCGAGTTGCAACGCCGCAAAGCGATTTTTTAAGGTCCTGATTTAGCGGAAAAAATGTCCTTATTTGCAGAAAAATTACTTCATATTTTCAAAAAATGGCTTTACTACGCGGTTTTTGGAAGCTTCGTTGATAACTTTAAGTCGCAAAGCGTCTTATTTTGTTGTGTTGAAATGTTAATTGAATTATGATATAAAAAGGATAGCCTAAAAAAAGGAGATATAGCTTATGCTTTATAAGAAAAACAAGGCTTCGAGCCTTTCGGAATACACCTTCAAAAATCCGGGAGCAGAATACCGTTGCACCCCCTTCTGGGCGCTCAACTGCAAGCTGGATAAGGATCTTATGGCACGGCAGATAGATTTCTTTAAGGAAATGGGATTTGGTGGAGCACATATGCACGTGCGCACAGGCCTTGCCACAGAATATCTAAGCGAAGAATTTATGGATATAATTGCAGCCTGTTGTGATAAATTTGAGAGCAACGATATGCTGGGCTGGCTCTACGATGAAGACCGCTATTCCTCCGGTTATGCAGGCGGCAAGGTTACCTGCGACCCGCGTTTCCGCCGCAGAGAGCTGCATTTCTACACCGAAAACAAATATTGGAACACCCCCAAGGAAGAGGCCATAAAAAAAGCAGAGCCATATCTTTTGGCCTGCTACGATATTGTGCTGAACAGCGATGGCACACTTAAAAGTTACAACCGCATAGATCCCGACGCCGCAGCCGAGGGCACCAAGTGGTACGCCTATTCCGAGCCCGATTGGCCCAGCACCTGGCACAACAGATTCACCTATGTGGATGTAATGAACAAGGAAGCCACCGAAAAATTTATTGAGACTACCTACGAGCTTTACTACGAAAAGCTGGGCGATAGGTTTGATAAATCGGTGCCCGCCATTTTCACAGACGAGCCTCAGATAATGCATAAATTTATGCAAAATGCCCTGCGGGATGCCTTCGAGCGGCAGTTCCAGCGCTTTGGCTGGAGCCGCTTCTTTGAGGAAGAATTTTTTGCAGCCTGGGGCGAAGATGCAATAGATTCTCTCCCCCTGCTTATTTGGTATGCCCCCAACAGAGCCGATGCTCCTTTCAAATATAAATACTACGATCTGTGCGGCCGCCTGATGCAGCAGAATTTCTGCAAGGTGCTGGGAGATTGGTGCGAATCCCACAACATTGCCTTCACAGGCCACATGCTGGATGAGCCCGCTCTTCTTTATCAGATGTATGCCTGCGCAGAATGTATGCGCCACTATGGCGATTTCCAGATTCCCGGCATAGATATGCTCTCCAATAATTATCAGTACACCACCGCCAAGCAGTGCCAATCGGTAGTGCACCAGCAGGGCAAGGAAGGTATGATGTCGGAACTCTACGGTGTTACAAACTGGGATTTCGATTTTATGGGCCATAAATCTCAGGGAGACTGGCAGGCAGCGCTGGGCGTCACCGTGCGCGTGCCACACCTTTCCTGGCTTTCTATGGCAGGTGAATCCAAGCGCGACTATCCCGCAACAATTTCCTATCAGTCTCCTTGGTTTAGAGAATATCCTTTTATAGAGGATCACTTTGCCAGGGTGAACACAGCCCTTACCCGTGGCAAGGCTATTGTGAACATCGGAGTTATTCACCCCGTGGAAAGCATGTGGATCACCATGGGCCCCACCGCCCAGTACGGAGCCGATGTAGATGCTCTGGAAAAAGATTTTAAGGATATTACCGAATGGCTTATTAAGAACCATTTGGATTTCGATTTTATCTGCGAATCCACCCTGCCCGATATGGTGAAGGCAGACGATGCAAAGGCCGTGGGTCAGAGCCGCTATGAGGCAATCATTGTGCCTAAGTGCCACACCCTTCGCACCACCACAATTAAGTTCTTGGAGACCTTTGCAGCTGAAGGTGGAAAGGTGATATTCACCGATTCTTGCCCCACCTTTGCCGATGGTGTGCCCTCGGATGCGGCTTCGGCTATTTATAGTTCTTCTGCCAAAGCTGCCACCTGCAGCGAAGATTTAGCTGCCAAGCTGGATGAAGCACGCGAGATCGCTATCAGCACCGATTGGAATCAGGGAGAAAGGTTTATCTACAACTACCGCCAAGATACTGATTGCCGCTGGCTCTTTATTGCCCGCCGCTTCCAGGCCCCTAAGGATGAAACCGATGCCCAAAATATCACTATAAAAATAAAGGGCAGTTTCCGCCCTGTTGAGTACGATACCGTGAGCGGCAATATACTGCCCATAAGCTACAAGGCCGAAGGCGGCTACACTGTGGTCACCAAAAAAATTCATTCCTACGATAGCCTGCTGCTCAAATTGGAAGCAGGCGAAGGCGAATACACCGCCGATAATGCCTGCGAAATGAGCGGCAATAGATTCGAAACCCTTGGCTGGAACTACACTCTGAGCGAAGGCAATGTTCTGCTGCTGGATCAGGCAGAATTTGCTTTGGATAACGGCGAATGGCAACCCAAGGAGGAGATGCTGCGGCTGGACAATATTCTGCGTGATCAGCTGGGCTATCCAAGACGTGATGGCGATCTGGCCCAGCCCTACACCATTAAGTCGCTCACTGCAGGGCACACCGCTCACCTGCGCTTCACCTTCGAGAGCGAAGCCGAGGTAGTCGGCGCCACACTTTCTATTGAAGAGGCCGAAAAGGCAGAATTCAACTTCAACGGATCCAAGGTAGACAACACAATCATTGGCTACTACACCGACGAAAGCATAAAGACAATCGCCCTTGGCACCATAAAGAAGGGCGTGAACGTGCTGGAAGTGCACGTCCCCTTTGATGAAGTGACCAACCTTGAATGGGTCTACATTTTGGGCGATTTCGGCGTGAAGATAGAAGACGATATCCCTAAAATAACAGCGAAGGCTCCTTCGTTGTCCTTTGGTGATACCGTGCCGCAGGGAATGCCCTTCTACGGCGCCAACATCACCTACTCCACAACAATATCCTTGGAAGAAGACGGCGTTGTGAAGGTGGCTGTGCCCGAATTTATAGGCGCGGCTCTCACCTTGGATATTGATGGCAAGCGAGTGGGCAATCTTTCCCTGCCGCCCTTCGCCACAGAAACCGCCCTTTCGGCAGGCAATCACACCGTGGCGATCACACTTTTCGGCAACCGATTCAACAGCTTCGGGCAGCTGCATTGCACCGATCTTTCGGGCTGGCTTGGCCCCGAAAAGTGGAGAAGCGAAGGCGAAAAGTGGACCTATGGCTACCGCCTGAAGCCTGTGGGAATAATGATTGAACCCGTGATAGAGATAATAGAAAAATAAATACAAAAAAAGCACCCTTGCGGGTGCTTTTTTATTGTCTTATAATCCGTGCTTTTCCATAAGAGCTTTGTACCATTTATAAGAAATGGGCGGTGCAAAGCAAAGATGGTGGCCAAGGCCCTGCTCACCGTTCACGTTCCACTTAAAGATAAGCATCTTGGGGGTGGCGGTATCCACAGCTATATGGGTAATAAGCGTGGTGGCATTAAGGGGTGCGCCGAAATCGTAGCGGCCAATAAGTTCATCACTCTCGGCATCAAATATCTCCAGCACACCTTGCTTTTCAGCCAATGTGTCGTTGCAGGCAAAGATATCCAGACCATCGCCGCTATCGGCAGCAAGCACTGCGAAGGGGGCTTGGGTGCGCTTCACGTAGTCGTAGGCTTTTTTGCGGGTGAAATAGTAATCCACGATCGCATCCGACATCTGCGGCCAACCGTCCAGCAGATTCCACCAAATAATACCTGTCTTTTGCGGGCGGTCTGTGCGCATACGCTCGATAAAATATTTTTTCGCTTCGGCCTGAGATATTTGCGAAGCCGCCGCAAAATCATCCAAATTATCGGGAATCTCGCCAAAAAGCACCTTTATCTGATTAGCCATAAGCAGAGTGCGCGCTTCATTGCCTTCCTGATCGCTGGAATGCAGGATCCACTGGGGATTCTTATTGTTATAAGGCCAAACATATTCGGGATCTATAAACTTCTTTATAGATTCGGGAGCAGGGCAGCCGTGGTAGCCTGTTTCGCTCACGAAATGTGCCTTTTGGCTCCTATAATAATCGCTCTTAAAATAATCTCTGGGGCCCCAGATGTGATTTTCGGGCAGCTCCAGCTTGCCGCGGCTTTCGTAAACAGCAGGGCTCATATAAGGGGAGCTGGGAAGATAAGGCCGTGTGCCATCGTTGGCGGCCACCACGGCAGGGATTACTTTGCGAGTGAGCCTGTTTTCCTCGGGGTTTCTGGTGTCGGCAGCCATAATATCAATTTCATTATCCCCTGCCCAAAGAATAAGCGAAGGGTGATTGCGAAGCCTGCGCACAACACTTTCTACTTCTTTGGAAATCGTGGCGGCAAAGGCATCATCCTGCGGATACCATCGGCAACCCATGGCAAAATCCTGCCACACCATAATGCCGTTTCTATCGCAGAAATCAAAGAATTCGTCTGCTTCATAAACGTTGCCGCCCCAGCAGCGCACGATGTTGCAGCCGATGTCCTTCACCATTTCCAGCGCAGGGGCATAGCGCTCCTTATCGCGGCTGTGGAAAGCATCCATCGGCACCCAATTTGTACCCTTGCACATAATCTCCGTGCCGTTTATAAGAAAACGGAAGCAACCGTTTTCACCATCGGTGTAATCCGACCTTTGCAGTTCCACCTTGCGTAGGCCATAGGTGAACTTTTGGGAATGGATAAGCTCCTCGCCCAAATATATCTCGGCGGTGCAATCATAAACATTGGCTTCACCGTAGCCATAGGGCCACCAAAGCTTTGGGTTTTGAATCACGGCAACAACCGGGGAAACCTTATCCACCACGTTCTTTCTCTCGGCGTAAAAAGTGCTGTCACTTCCGCAGGAGCCATAAAACTTAAGGCTTATATCCTTAAGCATATAGTGGGGGCATTCAAGCTGAACTGCGAAGCTTATCTGTGTATCCGACCACGGCAGGGGCCACTTAGCAGCTATTTGAGAAAATCTTGCGATATCCCTTATTTCCAGTTTAACATCCTTCCACAGGCCGCTTGTAACGGCGCGGGGCATAATATCCCACCCAAAGGAATGGGGTGGTTTGCGGATCTTCACGTCGGATTTATATCCCATCCAGGATGCGCGAACGTCGGCCATGCAATAATCTTGCTTATTAAGCCACACCGCAGGGGATTCCAGATGCACGCAAAGGTGATTTATGCCGTCTGTTAAATAATCGTCCACCAAAAATTCATGGGCAATAAGCATATTATCGCTCTCGCCTATCTTTTGGCCATTGAGAAAATACTCGGCAATGCAATCCACACCATCGAAAACAAGGAAGACGTTTTTTCTCGCCTCGGGAGCGGTAAAATCCGTTTCGTACCACCATTCCCAAGCCTCGTATTCTTCGGCAAGGCGGATATTTTCGCCCATAAAGAGATCCTCGGGCAAAATGCCTTCGCGGGAAAGATCCAGCTGCACACATCCGGGCACCTGGGCTTTAAGGCTTATTCTATCAACATCAAGCTCCTGGGGTTTGCCCGAAAGCTGCCATTGGCCGTTTAGCGAAATAGTTTGCATTTGCATCGCCTCCTATGTGGTCATTTTATAATTTAGGGCCAAAAATGTCAACGGGGATAGTGCTATTTCCCGCAAATCAGGACACTTTTTCCGCTAAATAAGGACACCTTGAAAGGCACTTCCAATCGTTGAAAATTCTCACTCTTTGTGATATGCTTACATTGTATTAAATTAGGAAGGATGTTTTCTTTTTATGAACATAAGCAAACGCCTGCTTAAAGCCGTTGCCGCCACCCTTGCTGTTATCTCGGTTTTAAGTTTAGCCCCCCAATCTATCCTAAAGGCCGAAGCCACGGTTTACGGCGGCTTTGCAGATCCCAGAGATCTTAAAAGCAGCCTGCAGAGCTATAGCTCCGCAGATGCTCCCGTTGTGAAGGATATTAAGCTGGCATCCAACAACGTTGCCAGGTTCGATAAGGTGGAGATCACCTTTAATATTGATGCTGCCTGGGAAAACCCCTTCGATCCGGAAGACATCCTGGTCGACGGTGTCTTTATCTACCCCAGCGGCAAGGAAGTCACCATTCCCGCTTTCTACACCACCCCTATGGTGCCCACCGAGAGCTATAAAGATAAAATCCTTATGACCTATTCCCCCAGTTCCTATGATTATCATCCCGATTATAAGCGCAAATCCATCTGGTGCCTGCGCTTCTCGGGCGATGAAGTGGGCGAATACAGCTTCTATATCACCGTGAAGACTGCCGACGGAAAGACCTGCAAATCCGAAAGCGGCACCTTCTCCTGCTATGAAGACGGCCTTAAGGGCTATGCAAAGGTTTCCGAAAGCAATCCACAATATATCGTGAACAGCGGCGATGGCTCCCTTTACTACGGCAGCGGCTCCAATATGGCTTGGGTGCGCAGCGGAGAAGCCTTCACCGATAATCCCCTCCACTTAAGCTACAACTACTTTATCAGCCGCGCCAAGCAGCAGACCAACATCACTCGTATCTGGATCTGCCACGGCAACTGGCTGGAGTGGACCTACGACCCTAACGATGGCAAGACTATCGGCTATCTGGGCCTGGGCTACTACAACCAGATCATGTGTGCCAACTTCGACGACATTCTAGAACAGTGCGAAGATGCAGGCCTTAGAGTTATGCTTTGCACCGATGATAACAACGAGCACGAGCAAACCGACACCTATATGTCTTGGGCGTTTAACCCCTACAGCATTGAAAACGGCGGCCCTGCAAAGGATGTTGCCGATTATTGGGTGAATCCCGAGGTGAGAGAATACGTTAAGAAGCGCCTGCGCTACATTGTGGCTCGTTGGGGCTACAGCTCTGCCATATTCTCCATCAACCTTTGGAACGACTATTGGAAGCCCTCCAGCGAGGGCACCGTGGAATATCTCAAAGATATTCACGATTATTTTGATGAGCTTATCGGCGATTGGAGGCCCTTCCTCTTTGGTTCCAACTTCAACTACGAAGCCAACGCCGTGCTGGACTACACCGCCCAGTATATCAACCTTACCGACTACACCAAGCCTTACGTGACTCAGGAGTGCTACTACTCCATGACCGACTTCAGAAATGTTGTGCGCAACACTATATGGTCGGAACTGGTGCAGGGCGCAGCGGCCACGATGGTTTGGAGCCACGACGATACCGACGAATACGACAACGGCAACGGCTGCTGGAATATATTTGATCATATTCTGGATTTCACAGCCGATCTTCCTTTGGATAAGGCAGGAAAGCTCACCTACTCTTCTATAGTGGCAGACACCGCCACCGTTTCCGGCAGTAGCGCCAAGAATCAATCCATCACCTCTATTGCTGCCTACGGCGACGTGTTCAGTTGGAACGAAAAGGCTCCCGCCGATACCTTTGATATCGATACTTCCCTTCCCGGCATGAACCTGGCCGGCTTCTCCCACACACTCTACGGTTCATCTTATTCCCACATCCGCACCGCTCCCACCTTTAATTTCGAGATGCCCTTCGGCGGCCAGTTTGTTGTGGGCGTGGATGAAAACGGCTGGGGCAACAACACCCTTAAGATCACTCTGGATGGCCAGGTTGTGGCTACCACCGCTATGGGCGAGGGTGATCGCGAGCTTATCAGCGAGACCGACCCCAGAAGATACACCTATGTGGATATTCCTGCAGGCAAGCACACTGTTAAAATAGAAAACAGCGGCCCCGATTGGCTCAGTGCCAAAGAGATCTATTTTGTGAGCAACACCGAATCCACATCTTCTATGCTTGATATAAAGAGCATGGTTGGCGATAACCTGGCGGTTGCCTACATCCAGAACACCACCTATTCTCAGCTGGCCACAAGGCTTTTGGGCTCCAGCGCCGCAGATTTCACCAACGTTAAATTCACCATCAGCGGCCTCAAGGAAGACGGCAGATACGCAATGTATCAGTTTAATCCCGATACCGGCGAATACGGCACCATCGGCGAAGTGAACGTTGCAGGCGGCAAGGCAGAAATTTCTATCGAGAAAGTCACCCGCGATTGCGCCGTGAAGCTTATCAAGCTGGCCGAGGGTGAAAAGGTTAAGTCCGAGGGCTCCAGATACGGATATCTTCGTTTGTCCTCTTCTTCCGATATTCCTGCCAATCTTCCTGCTCCCGGCAGCAACGATCCTGCAGGCAGCAATCTGCTGATGATAATCATCATCGCCGTTGCCGCAGTGATTATAGTGGGCGGCGGCGTGGCTGCAGCCATTATTCTCGGCAAAAAGAAAAAGGCTACCGAAGCAGCCGAATAAAATTTAAAAACAAAACAAAATCGGGATACCGCTAAATGGTATCCCGATATTTTTTTGGAGAAACGCCGTATTTTTCGGCAAATATTCGGTGGAAATAGCTCACATTCTCGTATCCCACTGCCTGAGAGATACTGGAGACCTTCATCTCGGTGTTGCGAAGCAGATATGCCGATTGCGAAAGTCTCTTCTCCTGCAACAGCTCCGTGAAGTTGCAACCTGTCTTTTCTTTTATGGTGCGTGAGAGATTGTGCATGTTGTAGTAGAGTATTTCGGAAATTTCCGAAAGGGTTGCCGAGCGATAATTCTCTTCTATATATCTATAAACACGAAGTATTGTATCTTCTTCCTTGCTGCCCTGGGTGAGATGCTCGGTGTAGTTGAGCAGCTGCATAAATAATAGGCCCATCGTGGTCTGATTTATCATTCGCTTATTGAGCAGATCTTTTTGAATCGTGTAAAGCAGATTCTCCACCAGATTACCTATGGGAATAATATTTGCCACCTTAAAATGCATATAGCCGCTCTGATTTTGGCCATCCTTCAGGTTATCTACCACAAAGCGGCGGATAGGTGTTTCTTCCTGGCCTATCATGCTGAGGGTGTGATCGAAAAACGGGGGGCGGATTATAAAGTTGACTGCCACATCCTTTTCCCCTGCGGGGCGGATCTCGTGAACGGCTCCCTTACCCAGAAAAAGCAACTCGCCTTCCTTTAGGGTGACCTTATTGCCGTTTACAACATGAACCGTGCTGCCGCTGAGCATATAGACCATTTCAATATAATCGTGGGAATGGGGCGGAAAATGCACAAAGCGGGTGTGTGGGCGAATGGCGATCTGCTTGCCGGGAGAAAGAAACTTATCTATGCTCACCACATCGGCCGCATCTTCCATATAAAGCTGACGCTGAATAGAGCCATCTCCGTTAAGAATGGCTCTTTCCTCTTCTGTTATGGCAACAAGTTTTTCATAGATTTCCTTGCGCACCATTTAGCATCACCCACCTAATTCTAACCGATAGGGCTCTTAAATGCAACAAAAATAAACCTCTCACCTTCCCTAATGCGACAAATTGCACGCACGAAGACCCTTATAATAGATCCTATAAGGGGGGTGGGACTTTGGTTATATATGCCGACGTTCTTTTTGTTGTGAACCTTGCTGTGAACTATTTTATCCTGCTTTTCACCGCCAAAGCTGCCAAAGAAGCTCTATCATTGCGGCGGCTGCTGGCGGGAGCATCCCTCGGCGCCCTTTTTTCGCTCTACATATTGATGCCGCACATTCACGCGCTTTTTGAAATTGCGACGAAATTTCTTTTTGGTGCGGCTATAATTTTCGCCGCCTTCGGCAGAAGAAAGCCGCGAGCCTTTCTCCAACTACTGGCTTATTTTATGGCCGCCACCTTTGTTTTCGGCGGAACAATGCTGGCTATCTACACCATATTTAAGCCACGCGGAATGGCTATCGACGGCGGTGTTGTGTATTTCGATATTTCTCCCCTGCTGCTTATAGCTTCCACCGCCCTTTGCTACGGAATAATAAGGCTGCTGCAGCACGCAAGCCGCAAGAAAAACCCCACAGCCCGCCGCGCCGAAATAAAAATAACCTACGGCCAAAGGGAGGCCGGCAGCCGCGCCCTTGTGGACACAGGCCACTCCCTTTCCGACCCCTTCAGCGGTGCCGAAGTGGTGCTTATATCCCCTAAATTAGCCAAGGTTCTGCTCCCAAACGGGCTGGAAGGCGCAAAGCAGGGCGGCCGCTACAGGCTGATTCCCTGCCGCACGGCAGGCGGCCAGGGGATTCTGGAAGGTTTTCGCCCCGATAGCGTGGCCGCCGATGGGCTTCTTCGCGAGAATGCCGTGGTGGCCATAAGCGAAAACATCTGCGGCGATGATTACGAAGCCATAATAAAACCATAAGGAATGAGACTATGAAAAATATATTCGCAAAAATAAAACTTTGGCTTAAAAGCGCCTATCTCAAAATACTCCTAAGGCTTAAATTAGGCGGCGACAGCTTCTATCTGGGCAGCCCGCAGACCCTTCCCCCACCCCTTTCGGCCGAAGAAGAAGCCGAGCTTCTGGCTCAATGGAACGAGCGCAAAGCGATGGTCTGCGATAAGCTGATAGTGCACAATCTGCGGCTTGTTGTTTATATCGCCAAAAAGTTTGATGCCGTGGGCGCATCCACCGAAGATCTGATCTCCATCGGCACCATCGGGCTAATAAAGGCCGTGCGCACCTTTGCCCCCGAAAAGAACATCAAGCTGGCCACATATGCTTCCCGATGCATCGAAAACGAAATACTTATGTATCTTCGCAAAACAGCCTCCCTTAAGGCAGAAGTATCCATAGACGAGCCGCTCAACATTGATTGGGACGGCAACGAGCTGATGCTTTCGGATATATTGGGCAGCGAGCCCGACGAAATAGGCCGCGGAATAGAGGTGGAAGACGAACGAAGCCTGCTGAACCGCTTGGTAGAGCAGCTGCCCAAGAGAGATCGGGAAATAATCACGTTGCGCTTTGGCCTGCGCGGCGGAAAGGAATACACCCAAAAAGAGGTGGCCGATTGGCTGGGCATATCTCAATCCTATATCTCACGGCTGGAAAAGCGAATAATAGAAAAACTGAAGGAAGATCTGGATCTTGCCGCAGGATAATAAAAGCTCTCTGCTGAATTTCAGCAGAGAGCTTTTTCGGATATACTACATTATCTGATCTCTTGTTCAAGGGTTTTGAATGTTTCGGTGTTGAAGAAATCGTAAAGAGATATCTCTAGGCCGTCGCATATTTTCTTAAGCGTTACAACACCGGCATTCTTGCTGCCGCCGTTAATTATATTCTTTAAGGTTGAAGGCGGAACAGCCGAAATTCTTGCAAGAGCATTTACTGACATTCTCTTTTCTTCGCATAATTCCAGCAATCTATTTGCTATGGCTTTTCTCGTATCCATAATATTACCCCTAAAAAGTTCTATAATTAGTTTATGCTTTTTAGGAAGATAATAACGACCATATATGGACTTTATGGACCATATATGGTAAACTTATGTCGGTGGTGATATTTTATGTACGAAAATACTTGCTGCTTTATCGGCCATAGGGCAATAAACGAAACCGAAAACTTAAAAGCAAAACTTTTAGAAATAATTGAAAAATTGATCCTGGAAGAGAAGGTTAACACCTTTCTTTTCGGAAGCAAAAGCCAATTTAACACACTGTGCCACAAGGCCGTGAGCGCAATAAAAGAAAGGCATCCACATATAAAGAGGATCTACGTGCGAGCGGAATATCCCCATATAAGCGAGCGCTATAAATGCTACCTGCTTGAAAGTTACGAAGAAACCTATTACCCCGAAAGAATATTAAATTCAGGAAAGGCGGCTTACGTGGAACGCAATTACGAAATGATAAACAACAGCCGATTTTGCGTGGTTTATTATAACGACCAAGATGCACCCACCACACGCAGAAGCGGCACCAAAATTGCCCTTGACTACGCTGTTAAGCATCACAAAAAGGTCATTAGAATTTAGCCCTTAAAATAAAAGAGATTCCTTAGCGGAATCTCTTTATTCATTATAAAACTCTTTTATTCTTGCCTTGCGCTCCAGCATTTCCTCAAAACGCGCAATATATTCATAAGGGTATTTTAGATTAAACACTCGCTCGATGGTGTTCTCGCCGTATCTCCTAAGTTTAGTCACGGCCGATGCACCGCAGCCTAAGATCGTGTGGGTCTCGTCCATTATATAAACATTGTAGAGCCCTTCGTAACCCTGCTTGGCATAGCCCACGTTTTCTAAGTTGCCCACAGTCTTGCTCTGGCGATACATATAATAGGGATTAAGCCCCATTTCGGGCAACTGCTTCACAGCGAAATCCACCATTTCATCGGCCGCCGATTCGGCGCGGTAATCCTGAGCGGTGAGCCTGGATGCACGCTTCATGGCAAGGGCGTGCACCGTGATCTCTTCGGGCTCCAGCGCGGCTATCTGCAAAAGGCTTTCCTTGAAGCTTTCGGGAGTATCCAACGGCAAGCCGGCGATAACATCCATATTAATATTCTCAAAGCCTGCCTCGCGCGCAATGCGGAAGGCTTCGATAGTCTGTGCCGAATTGTGCTTACGCCCTATCTCGGCCAGCACGGCATCGTTCATTGTCTGCGGATTGATGCACACCCTATCGGCGCCGCCTTGGCGGATAGCCTGCATTTTGGGCAGGGTGATCGTGTCGGGGCGGCCTGCCTCCACGGTGTATTCGCGGCAATCAGATAGATCAAAATTATCCTTCACGGCGTTCATTATATCAGTGAGCTGCTCAGGAGAAAGCACCGTGGGTGTGCCACCGCCGATATAAACGGTTTCTATCCTTAGATTGCAATCCTTGGCAATAGCACCCGTGTGGGCAATCTCCTTGCAAAGGAGTTCTATATAATCATCTATTAATCGCCCTGCGTTTTCCACGGAATGGGAAACAAAAGAGCAATATGCGCATCGTGTGGGGCAAAAAGGGATAGAAATATAAAGGCTGGCGGATTCGGGGCGGGAAAGAGCCGTGATTCGCTCCTCGCTCTTGTGGGTGCGAAGGCAAAGATCTGCTTTGGCCTCACTCACAAGCAGCTTATTCCTGAAATATTCCACCGCCGATTCTTCACCCATATCGGCACAAAGGCGACCCATAAGCTTGGCAGGGCGCACGCCCGTGAGTATCCCCCAAGGTGGGCGGCGATCAAAGGCTTTGCAGAAGCATTCGAAAAGCAAAACAGCCAAGATGCGCTCAAATTCCTTCTTAGCCTCTGGCATATCGGAAGCCACGATGTTCTCGGCCGAATATTCTCTGCCGCCTATGCGCAAAAAAGCCTTGAGCTCGGTTTCTGCACCCAAAGGATTCACCGAAACGATCGCGGCATCTTCCCCATTCTCGGGAGTGCCTACCGCAATCTTTTCGTAGGGCAGAAAGAGCATACAAAGCTTCTGCATTTCGTATTCGTAGCTATTGTTGATTAAAGAGAGTACCATATTTCCTCCCGAAGATAGGGATTGTGTTTCAGTTCGTTCCCCACCGTGGTGGCAGGGCCGTGGCCGGGATAAAGATTTGTTTCGGGACGAAGATCAGCTATCTTTTTGAGTGATGCCTGCATCTCGTTTATATCCGAGCCGGGAAAATCGCATCTTCCGATGCTCATATTAAAAATAGTATCACCGCAAAGAGCATCGCTGCCTGCAAGATAGATCACACCGCCTTTGGTGTGGCCGGGGGTGTGCATCACCCTTATCTGCTCTTCTCCGAGTGTGATAATATCTCCATCGGCCAGCAGAACATCTGCCTTAAAGGTGGGATGATCAAATCCGAAGCGGCTACCAAGGCTATCTTTTGCAGATTGTGTCATAAATCCGTCGGCACGGCCGATGCATATCTCGGCATTGGGGAAATACTCCTTCGCCGCCGCCACACCTCCGATATGATCGAAATGGCCGTGGGTGAGCAGGATATATTCTATTTCTAAATCGGTGGATTCACAAAAGCGGCGAAGATTGGGGCAATCCTCCCCTATATCCACCAAGGCGGCCTTTTTGCCGCTGCTCAGCACATAGCAATTAGCGGCAGAGCCGATAAGAGGCAGCAAGGATATATTCACTATGCCTTCCTCCAGATATCGGTGTCCATTATAAGGGTTACAGGGCCGTCGCACTGCATATCTATCACCATTTTGGCGCCGAAAACACCTGTCTCGGTGTGGATGCCATAGGCGGAAAGCTCACCCACAAAGAATTTATAGAGCCTATCGGCTTCTTTGGGAGGCATAGCCTTATCGAAGGAAGGACGAGTACCCTTCTTCATATCTGCCGCAAGGGTGAAATTGGATACAACCACGGCCTGGCCGCCGATATCCACAATAGAACGGTTCATTTTGCCTTCGTCATCACAGAAAATGCGAAGCTGGGCAATCTTTTTGGCAAGCAGAGTTGCCTGCTCTTCTGTGTCTCCTGCCACAACTCCCAGCAGCACCAGCAGACCGTAGTCGCCGCTGCCTGCGCTATTGCCATCGGCCACCACCGATGCCTTGAAAACTCTTTGAATAACAGCCTTCATATTTTACTCCTATCCGTTGGTTCGTTCTACCCTGTAAACTCCGGGTATCCTATCCAACTTCTGGCAGATATTTTTAAGATGCTCAATATTCTCCACGCTGATGGTGAGATTGATGGTGCAGCTTCCCGAACGAAGCTCTTTGGCGCTCACGGCGTGCATTGCCACGTGCATACCCAAAAGCAGAGCCGAAACGTCGGCCAACACACCTTGGCGGTCCACAGCCGTGATCTTAATGTAGGTCTTGAAGCCCTGCTGCTTGGTGCCGCCTGTCCAATAAGCTTTTACCCAGCGCTCAGCATCGGGGCTGCCCTCGATTATCTTGGGCACGTTGCTGCACTGGCGCTTATGCACCGAAACACCGTGGCCGCGTGTGATAAAACCGATTATTTCATCCCCCGGCAAAGGCGAACAACAACGGGAAAGTTTGATAAGGCAATTATCTATGCCCTCGATTCTAAGGCCATCGGGGCTGCCTTTAGTCTTCTTTTCTTCCTCCACATAATCGGTGATATCCATCTGCTTCTGGCTTACCATCTTCTGATAGTCTTCCTTAATGCGGGGCATTATGCGGGAAAGGATAAGTCCGCCGTAGCCGATGGCGGCAAAGAATTCATCCACACTGGTGAAGTGCTGCCTATCGGCCAGTTTCTCCAGATATTCGGGCAGCATTTCGGCAGGAATGCGCACGCCGCTGCGCAAGCATTCCTTTTCGAATTGCTCCTTACCGTCGGCAATATTTTCCGTTCTTCT
Source organism: Acutalibacteraceae bacterium (assembly GCA_045644025.1). Classification (GTDB taxonomy): domain Bacteria; phylum Bacillota; class Clostridia; order Oscillospirales; family Acutalibacteraceae; genus JAZRGE01. The sequence continues at coordinate 63,299 of JAZRGE010000080.1, forward strand.
CTCTTTCTTAAACCAAGAACGGATCTTGTTCCTTGCCTGGCTGGTCTTAACTATGTTCATCCAATCACGGCTGGGGCCGTGGCCTGCCTGATTGGTGGTGAGAATTTCTATGATCTGGCCCGTTTTGACTTCGTGGGTGAGAGGCACTATCTTGCCATCCACCTTGGCGCCCACCATTCGGCAACCAACCTGAGTGTGAATGGCAAAGGCGAAGTCGATAACAGTGGAGCCAACGGGCAGATTGATAACGTCTCCCTTGGGGGTAACAGCAAAAACATCCTCCTGAGAGAGATCTATCTTAATAGACTGGAGAATATCCTCCACATCTCCTGAATCCTTCTGAGCATCCAGAATCTGGCGCACCCAGGTGAGGTGATCGTCCATATTATCCTTGCCCGAAATACCCTCTTTATATTTCCAATGGGCCGCAATACCGAACTCGGCTGTGTGATGCATATCCCAGGTGCGGATCTGCACTTCAAAAGGAATACCCTCTCGGCCGATAACTGTGGTGTGAAGCGACTGATATTTATTGGGCTTGGGAGTGGATATATAATCCTTGAATCGGCCGGGAATAGGGCGATACATATCGTGAATAACACCCAGAGCGTTGTAGCAATCGTTCACAGAATCCACGATAATTCTAACAGCGTAAACATCGTAGATCTCCTCGAAATTCTTATTCTGGGCATACATTTTTCTATAGATTCCGTGGATGGATTTGGTGCGGCTCTCCATATGGGCGTTGGGGATGAACTCACGCACTCTATCCCCCACTTTTTGGGTTATATCCCCTAAAAAGTCGTGATTTTCACGGCTTTTCTCCTTAAGCAGCTCCTCAATTTCCTTATAGGCAATAGGATCAAGTGTAAGGAGAGCTAGGTCTTCCAGTTCTTCCTTAATTCCGCGGATACCCAAGCGATGAGCTATGGGAGCATAGACCTCCATAGTCTCCACCGCCTTGGAAAGCTGCTTATCCTGGCGCATAGAGCCGATCGTGCGCATATTATGCAGCCTATCGGAAAGTTTCACCACCATAACTCTTATATCCTCGGCCATGGCAATAAGCATTTTTCTCAGATTTTCACCCTGTTGCTCTCGGGCCGAAATGGGGATCTTGCCCAGTTTCGTTACACCGTCTACAAGCAAGGCAATATCCACACCGAAACCTTTTCGGACATCGTCCAGGGTGGTGGGGGTATCTTCCACGGCATCGTGAAGCAATGCAGCGCAGATAGATTCGGTATCCATGCCCAAGGTGTAGACAATATGGGCAACCGAAACGGGGTGATAGAAAAACTCTTCACCCGAATATCTCTTCTGGCCTTCGTGGGCCTTTATGCAACATTCCAGCGCGCGGCCTATTTTTTCGCAATCATATCGCCGATTGCCCGAGGCAATCAGCTGGCGCAACGCTTCCAGACTTCTTTTTTCTTGCTCTATCATATCATCACCTGTGCCGATTTAAGGATTTGTGAATTGGAAAGATCTGCCTTTGCATTGGGATTCACCAAATAGCGGCCGTTCTTGGATTCTGCCAGGCCTAACTCCTGAAGCACGTCCAGGCTAAGTGCTGTTTTTGCGGGAGATATGGTGGCAATAGTCATCAGCTTTTCAAGGCTGATGTTGGGATTAGCCTTAATTATGCGCCATATCTCGCCTATCTCTTCCCTTACGGGAATTATATCTGCCATTTGTTGCCCCGAAAGGCTGCCTCGGCGATAATCCTCATAGGGGCGCAGGCCCTTGGCCAAAATCTCGCCATCACTGCCTGCGGGGCGGATACCTCGGCCGATAACACTCACCGACGGGGCACCCTTATAATAGGATATTGAAATATTTGCGGCAATATCCACCGCTTCGCCCACCGAATAGCCCAGTTCCTCCTTGTTTGTGGAGAAGAACATACAAGAAAGTGCGGCATCGTTTTTGCCCACGGTAAGCCTTGTGTGGCGGCCTTCTCCAACAGAATCCACGCGAAGAACGGTGACTCCGTAGAACCCAAAAAGCGGCACGGGGTTTCCCGCTCCGAAAGGCTCCAACTGAGAAAGGCGCTGCACCATAGCCACGTTAACAGCGGCAGGATTGAGCCTGCAATCTATATTAAGCGTGGGCACAGGCATATCCTGAGTCTTAGCATAATCATTTATACAGCGGCGAAATTCTTCTAAATTCTCGCCCTTTATCGTGAGGCCTGCGGCACCGCTGTGGCCGCCGAATTTTTCAAAAAGATGGGAGCAGGAGCAAAGAGCATCATATAAATTAAAGCCCTCGATACTGCGGCCTGAGCCGGTGTACACACCATTTTCTCCCGAGAGAACGATCGCAGGCCTACCGTAACGCTCGGCAATGCAGGAAGCCACAATGCCAACAACTCCGCAATGCCAGCCCTCGCCCTCCACGATCACCACTCTATCATAGCAATACCCGTTGGCTTCGGTGCTTTCTATCGCTTCGGCCAGGATTTCCTGCTCGGCTGTTCGGCGCTCGGTGTTTCTGCTGCAAAGAAATTCTGCAGATTCGGCAATATTCTCGGAATCTTCTTGGATGAGCAGGCTCAATGCCTTTTCGGCCGAGCCCATTCGGCCTGCAGCGTTGATTCTGGGGGCCACCACAAAAGCCAGGCTTTCAGATGTCACGGGCAGTTTGCCTGCAGCGGCGGTATAAAGAGCGTTTATAGCCTTATTCTCGCCTGCGTTTATTGCGGCAAGGCCTTCACGCACAATCACTCGGTTGGCACCCAAAAGCGGCACAACGTCTGCCACGGTGCCTAAGGCGGCCAGAGGAGCAAAACTGCAAAGCATCTCTTCGGCCTCCACGCCTTCCACGGCAGCAACCAGCATAAGGGCTACACCTGCGCCCGAAAGTTCCTGAAGCCCTGCTTGGCAATAGGGCAAATGGGGATCCACCAAAGCCGCGGCACGGGGCAGATCATCCCCGGGCAGATGGTGATCGGTCACAACCGTGTCTATACCCAGTTGTGCGGCCAGATCAATTTCATTAACGGCTTTGATGCCGTTGTCTACAGTGATAATAAGCGAGGCACCCCTGCTTTTAATGGCTTCCACGGCCGCGGCAGACATTCCATAGCCCTCGCCTTCCCTTTCGGGAATATAGTAATCCGCCTCGGCGCCCTTAGAAACAAGATAATTATAAACGATAGCCGTGGCTGTAACACCGTCGCAATCGTAGTCTCCAAAGATTGTGATATGTTCTCCGTTTTCTAAAGCAGACCTTATGCGGATCGCGGCCTCATACATACCGGCCATAGAAAAGGGCGATGGCAAAAACGGATCTTCAGCCAGAAATTCATCCAGCTTTTCGGGGGTGTCCACACCCCTGTTTATAGCAATAAGAGCAACAAGACCATCGGCATCACATAGCTGGGCCAATTCCTTGGCGGCTTCCTTTTGCGCCGCTGCCACGTTCCACTTTTTGAACGCCATTCTTGCCACCCCTTCCAAAAAAAGAAAAATCATAGTTATTTTATCACTTTTGGTCGGATTTAGCAAGATGTTTAACGCAAAAGGGTTGGAAATTACCTATGTAATCTCCAACCCGAAGCTCACCGATAAGGCTTTATCCACCTGGCTCATCATATTTGTTGAAAGTTTGCCCATTTTTTCTTTAAGACGCCGTTTATCTAATGTACGAATCTGCTCCAGAAGCACAATGGAATCCTTGCTTAATCCGCCGCAGGCTGCGGTTACTCTTATGTGAGTTGGCAGGCTGGTCTTGGTGCTTTGGCTGGTGATTGCCGCCGCTATCACGGTGGGGCTGAAGCGGTTGCCCGTATCGTTCTGAACAATAAGCACCGGGCGCATGCCGCCCTGTTCCGAACCCACAACGGGGCTTAGATCGGCATAAAAAATATCTCCGCGCTTTATAGTCATATTCTTCACTCTCCAAATTTTTTCGGCAATATTATTTTTGCCGCCTAACCTTAAAAATAAACATCGGTAAAAATATTTTGTGGTTCTCTTTCATACTATGCCCGGCACTTTATTTTGTACAAACTATCTGCAAAATTTAGAAATCATCATTGACGAATATAGACATTTGGGGTATGATAGAAAAAGAATGATTTTATTTTTCCAACTATATTCATAAGGTGGATTAAGTGTGAAAAAGCTACACAACAACACGGCTCTCAAATGCTTTAAGTGCGAGAACGGAATAATTATAGCCTTCACCCAGGCCACAGAGCAGGGGCGAACGGTTGTTAAATACAAAAAAATATCCTTTGCCGATGGCAGAGCTTCCTTTCTTTCCAAGAGTGATTTTCTCTATTATCGCTTTGGAAGCAACTTCACATCCTTCGATATGCAGTTGCCCAATCATCTCACTTGGAAAACTGCGCTTTTGCCCGATTCCAACATTCTGGCCGTGAGCAAATCCGGTGAAGCCAAAATTTTGGATTACGATGCCACCACCGTATGGCAGGGCACAATGGCCTACAAAGGTATCGGCCCTTCCGATATAGCCCTTCATAAGAACACTCTTTGGGCCTCCTTTGGCGAGGGCAATGCTCTTATTCGCTATAATCTTAATTCTAAGCGCGAGGAATTGCGCATCGGCGGCGGCGAGGCTTCGGCCTTTGCCAACCCCGGCGGCATACATATTTTGGAAAACACAATGATAGTGTGCAACACCGCCAAGAACGAGCTTCTTAAGGTGAATTTGGAGACTTATGAGGTGTTCAAATACGCCGAGTTCCCCGAGCCTGTTTATCAGTACCTCACCGTGGGCCAGGCAGAGTTTGTTCTGCTGGAAAGCGGTTTATATGTTTTATAAAACAAAGGCACACTCATCAGTGTGCCTTTTATAGAAGGAGAATAGCTATGTTTTTTAGATACGACAACGAAAACATTCAGTACATAGGCCGTTGGGCTCCTTATGAAGACACTATGACTGCCACCGCCACCGGCTCTCGTTTTTCGGTGAGCTTTTCGGGCAATGAGGCTCTGCTTTATTTTGATACTGAATTCAACCAAGCTCCTATGCCCCATCTCTGGATAAGCGTGGATGGCGGCGCAAGAGTTGAAGTCACGCTGGATAGGTTTATTCGTATCTACGCCCCCGGGGACAGTGTCCACACCGTGAGCGTGATCATGAAAGGTATGGTGGAGATGTATCCACGCTGGAAAATGCCGCTGTCCAATAAGATCTCCTTTATGGGCCTTGACGCCGCAGAACTGGCCCCCACCCCTAAAAGCGGCAAAAAGACTATAGAATTTGTGGGTGATTCCATCACAGAAGGTGTTCTCACCGATCCTTATTGCGCGCCTCGCCCCATTGATGAGAGCAAAATAAGCTGGACATACGACGAATACAATCGCCCCTGGCAGGACGACACCACGGCTACCTACGCCTGGCTTACCGCCGAAAAGCTGGGGCTGGAGCCTATAATGATGGGCTATGGCGCCACAGGCACGGGCAGAAGCGGTTGCGGCGGTGTGCCCAGCGCACCCGAAGCCTATCCCTACTGTTTTGAGGGCGCACCCACTTCCTATCCCCATCCCGACTACGTGTTTATAAACCACGGCACCAACGATCGCCCCGATAGCAGCGAAGTCTTCAGGAAAAACTACTCCGCGCTTATTGAAACGATCTACGCCGCCCACCCCGAAACACAGATCATCTGCATGATTCCTTTTATAGGCGCTCACGCAGAGGATATAGAAGCGATAGTGGAACACTACAACAAAAACGGAAAGAACATTGTGCTGATAGATGGTTCAAAATGGCTGCCCCCCGCGCCCCCGCACCCCCCTAGAGCAGACCACGCCCACGCAGCTGAGATGCTGGCTCCCATCCTTAAAGAAAAGCTGGGCTTATAAGCAATAAAAAAAGACCTAAGAGCGATCTCTTAGGTCTTTTAATTTAATCTTTCGATTACTTTACCATGCTGGCAACTTCTTCTGCGAAGTTATCTTCGCGCTTCTGGATGCCTTCGCCCTTTTCGTAGCGAACGTAGGAAGCAATCTTGATATCCTTGCCCATTTCCTTGGCAACCTTGGCAACATACTGACCAACGGTGAGATCACCATCGATAACATACTGCTGCTCTACAAGGCAGTTCTCCTTGTAGTACTTGCCGATCTTACCCTCAACGATCTTACCAAGCACAGCATCGGGCTTGTTGGCCATCTTGGGGTCTTCCTTCATCTGAGCAACAAGGATCTCCTTTTCCTTCTCAAGCACTTCTGCAGGAACAGAAGCGGGATCGAGATAAAGGGGATTCATAGCGGCGATCTGCATGGCAACGTTCTTACCCATTGCAACGAACTCTGCATCAGCAGAATCTGCATTGGTATCGAACTGAACCATAACACCGATCTTACCACCGGCATGAACATAGGAAACAAGGCTGCCTTCGAAGCGAACGAAACGACGAACCTTGATGTTCTCACGAAGAGAAAGGAACAGCTCCTGAACCATTTCCTCAACAGTCTGGCCGCCCTCGGAGCACTTAAGAAGAGCATCCATATCGGCGGGGTTCTGCTCGATAACAACATCGGTGATGCGAGCAGCCAGAGCCTTGAAGGGGTCGCCGCCGGCAACAAAGTCTGTCTCGGCGTTCATTTCAAGAACAGCACCTACGTTGCCCTTAACTACTGCGCAAACAGTACCTTCAGCGGCAACACGGTCGGCCTTCTTTGCCTGAGAGGCAAGGCCCTTTTCACGAAGGAAATCAATAGCGGCATCCATATTGCCGTCAGTCTCGGTAAGGGCCTTTTTGCAGTCCATCATACCGCAGCCGGTCTTTTCACGGAGAGCCTGTACGTCTTTAGCTGTAAATGCCATTATGCTTCCTCCTTGTCGTCATCAGCGGTGATAGCGCCGATGGATTCATCATCAGGATCGCCAACAGCGATGGAATCCTCGCCCTGACGGCCTTCGATGATAGCGGCACCGATTGTCTGAGCAATCAGCTTAACAGCACGGATAGCATCGTCGTTGCCGGGGATAACAGCATCGATCTCATCGGGATCGCAGTTGGTATCAACAATAGCGATGAGGGGGATGCCGAGCTTCTTAGCTTCGGCCACAGCGATTCTTTCCTTGCGGGGATCAACAATAAACATAGCATCGGGGATCTTCTTCATATCCTGGATGCCGCCGAGGAACTTCTCCAGCTTCTCGATCTCTAAGCGAAGCTTGATAACTTCCTTCTTGGGGAGCAGATCGAATGTGCCGTCTGCTTCCATAGTGCGAAGCTGATTGAGCCTTTCGATTCTGCGACGGATGGTGCGGAAGTTTGTGAGCATACCGCCCAGCCAACGAGCATTTACATAGGGCATTCCGCAAGCCTCGGCCTCTTCCTTAACGGAATCCTGAGCCTGCTTCTTGGTGCCTACAAAAAGAACTGTGCCGCCCTGAGCAGATATGTCGCGAACGAACATATAAGCCTCGTTGAGCTTCTTCACGGTCTTCTGAAGGTCGATAATGTAGATGCCGTTACGCTCAGTGAAAATATACTGAGCCATTTTGGGGTTCCAGCGCCTGGTCTGATGGCCGAAGTGGACACCTGCTTCCAGAAGCTGTTTCATAGATACTACTGCCATTTTTTATCCTCCTTACGGTTTCTCCTCCGCCGGGCTTTTTACTTGGTGTAAGCACCGCAAAGATTACCCAGCGTGTGAATTTTATTTACTGCGCCGACAGTCACATACGCAGCCTATGAATTGTACCACAATAAACCATATTTTGCAAGGGTTTTTTGCAATATTTTTTCAGTTTCTAAATATAGTATATCCAAATTTTTGCAGCCGCAAAATAAGCAAAAAAAGCAGGCCCTTCGCCTGCTTTTTCTATTTCAACTCAGCTATCGTGACACCCATTTCGCCTTCCCCAAAAGTGCCCAGACGGAAGGTGCGCACGCTCTTGTGGCTTCTCAAATGGGCGTGCACCGCCTTTCGGAGCACTCCCGTGCCCTTACCGTGAATTATAGTGATGCTGCCCACTCCCGAAAGCAAGGCTTCATCAATAAATCTATCCAGCGCAAGCACTCCCTCATCGGAAGCAAAGCCCCTCAGATCCAGCTCGGCCGAAGCGGCGCGCTCGGCACGGGATTTAAGGCCGCTCACCGTGCGTGTGGGCGGCGCCATTTGTTTCTTCTTGGCAAAACGCAGATTAGAAAGAGGCACGCTCAGCTTCATTGCCCCGCAGGCCACTATTGCAGAGTTGCCCTTTATTTCAGCCACAACGGCGGCTCGGTTAACATCTGCAATCACCACGTTATCACCCACTTGGAACGGCCGCTCGGGCACATAGGTCTCGCCCACATCTTCGGGGGCAAGCGTGCCGCTTTCCAGTTCTTTTATGCCGCCCTTGGCAATACTCCTTGCCTGGGTGAGCATTTCAGCAGCGTTATCCTTCTTGGCTTCGCGGCGAAGCTTCTCAAGGCTATCCAATATCTCGTCGGCACCTCGGCGGGCCTTTTCTATCATTTCTTCGGCGCGAGCGTTGGCCTCTTTTATGATCTTTCTTGTTTCTTCCTCGCGCTTTTCGGCCTTGGTTCGTTCGTCTGCAGCAAGTTTCAGAGCTTCATCCCTTATCCTCTCGGCCTCTTCCTTAAGGATCTCGGCCTGCCTCTGGGATTCGGTGAGCTTGGCCACAACTCTCTCAAACCTTTGGGAATCTTCACTCACCAAGCCTTTTGCTTCATCAATAATACTCTTGGCTATATTAAGCCTTTCGGAAATAGCAAAGGCATTGGAACTGCCCGGAACACCTATAAGCAATCTATAGGTGGGGCGCAGATTTTCCACATCAAACTCGCAGGATGCATTCTGCACCCCCGGAGTATCCAGAGCAAAGGTCTTGAGTTCGGCATAGTGGGTGGTGGCAGCAATCACAGCACCGCAACGGCGCAGGTGAGATATCACGGCGGCGGCCAAAGCGGCTCCCTCCACGGGGTCGGTGCCCGCTCCCAATTCGTCCAGCAGCACCAGACTGCTGCTATCGGCCTTGGTAGTGATATCGGCGATATTGCTCATATGAGAAGAGAAGGTGGAAAGAGATTGTTCGATGCTCTGCTCATCTCCGATATCCACCATTATGTTCTTAAAGAAGGAAACCTCACTGCCCTCGGCGGCAGGTATCATAAGTCCGCACATAGCCATAGCCGTGAGCAGACCTAAGGTTTTGAGTGAAACTGTCTTACCGCCTGTGTTGGGGCCTGTGATCACCAGAGTATCATATTCCTTGCCCAAGGAAATATCGATGGGCACTATTTTATCCTTGGAAATAAGGGGATGGCGTGCTCTTTTAAGGCAGGTGATGCCATCGGCATTCACCACGGGGCGGAACGCCTGCATACTAAAAGCTAATCGCGCCTTGGCAAAAATAAGATCCAGCTCCACCAAAGCATTATAGGATTTAAGTGTGACTTCGGAAAAAGTGGCAACTTCGGCCGAAAGATCCGAAAGTATGCGCTCGATCTCGTCTCGCTCCTTGGCCTGCAGAACTTTAAGATCGTTGTTGATCTCCACAACAGCCATAGGCTCCACAAAAAGAGTGGAACCGGAAGCCGAGATATCGTGCACCAAGCCGGGAACTTCGCCCTTAAACTCAGCCTTAACGGGCACAACGTAGCGGCCATCGCGCTGGGTGACAAGGCCTTCCATAAGATATTTCTGGAAAGTCTTAGAACGGGTGAGACTATCCAGCTTATTGCGGATATCAGCAGCAGCCTTAAGCTTTTTGCGGCGGATATCAGCCAGAGCAGGCGATGCGTTATCGTTCATCTCCTCCGGTGTTTTAATGGCGGCGGTTATCTGCTCTTCCAGATATTTTATGGGATAAAGCTGTTCAAATATATTGTCGATAGAAGTCTGCCCCAAGCCTTGGGCATCTTCTTTCCACTCCTTAATGGTGCGCACGGTGCGAAGCACGTCGGCCACGTCCAGAAGCTCGCCCATAGAAAGCACACCGCCAAGGGCGGCTTTTGTGAGCTGAGCATTCACCGAGTGGATACCCCCAAAGGAAGGAGCACCTGCGCGGGAAAGAAGCATATGAGCATCAGTGGTTTCGTCCAGCAAGTGCAGCTGCCGCTCTAAGGTAGCTGCAGGTGTAAGTTCCCTTGCCTTTTCGGCAGCATCTGCCAAGGCCGCCTGATTGCTCAGCAGCTCCAGCACTTTATGGAATTCCAATGTTTTAAGATGCTTGTTCATTCTTTATACTCCCAAGCTATGATAAAAATCCAGAGTGGTGAATCCTCTTTCCACCTGATTCTTCAGATATTTTTCGCTGATATTTGCTAATTGCACCGCCTGAGGCGCAGGAAGAGAGAAATTATATAATTTAGAGAATTCGGAATAAATAACGTGGCGCATTGCAGCAAGCACACCGGGAGGCAAAGGCAGCGCATCAGGAGGGCAGACAGCCGCACATTGGCCGCAATAAATGGCACCCTCCAAGCTATCAAACCACATCTCATTTGCCTCGAACTCGCCGCAGGCTGCGCAGGCCACCAAATCGGGTGTGTAGCCCGCCGATGCTATCAGCCGCAGCTCTGTAACGGCCTTTATGATATTTATATCCCGCTTATCCGTGGCTAAAAAATGCAAGGAATTAAGCAACGTGCGGAGTATTACCTCCGATTCTATGCCTTCGGGCACAAGTTCGGCAGCCAACTGGCAAAAATATTGCGCCAACGAAAGCTTCACAATATCGCTTCTTAAGGAAAAGAAGACTTCATTAGGGGTGGCTTCATCCACGCTGTATGTATCCTTGTTCTTAAAGATGACAAAGGAGGAATAGCAGAGCAACTCGGTGGCAGCGGCGCTTCGGCTCTTTATCTTCCGCGCACCGTTGGCAAAGGCTTTTATCACGCCTTTGTCTCTTGTGAGGATGGTGATCAAACGGTTGCTTTCGCCCGTGTTCTTTTCGCCTATCACCAAGCCGTCAACAACCAGCTTCAACACCTTTTTCCTCCCCGTTTTGCCTTTCGTGGCAGATGTTCAAATAGCTTTCCACGCTGCCCGTGGCAAAAAATTCTTCCCAAAGCTCCTGCTCGCTCATAATATCACCTCAATAATATTTTGAGCGGCGAAGAAATTTATATTATAGGTAAAATTAGCCTATTGCACGTCCAGCCCAAATCCGTGGATAAGGCCTTGGCGATTGCGCCAATCTTCCTTCACCTTCACCCAAAGCTCCACGTTGGCACGGCAGCCGAAAAATCTTTCGATATCGGCACGGGCCTCCGTTCCGATCCTCTTAAGCATAGCTCCGCCCTTACCAATCACAATGCCCTTGTGGCTCTCTTTTTCGCAATAGATAGTGGCCGAAACCTGCAGCAGCGGTTCGCCCTTGGCATCGTCTTTCTCAAAGAATCTTTCCAGATCCACGGCCACGCCGTGAGGCACTTCCTTATCCAGGCGGCGAAGGATCTTTTCTCTTATAATTTCACACACCATTGTGCGCTCGGGCTGATCGGTAAACGTATCGGCATCAAAATAATGGGGAGAAGGCTTGGCAAACTGATAAAGCTCGCCCACCAGCGCGCCCACACCGTCGTTGCTTTTGGCCGAAAGGGGCACAACTGCGGCAAAATCATACTTATTTGTGTAGAGCATAATCACAGGCAAAAGCTGCTCCTTATCCTTCACAAGGTCTATCTTATTAAGCGCAAGAACAACCGGCATCTTCTTTTCAAAAAGCCTGCCCAGCAGCTCTTCTTCGGCAGCAGGGATCTCACCATCGTAATCTCTGGAGGCATCGGCCACAAAAATGGCCGCATCCACATCGCTGATGCCCTGAGCCACAGCCTTTATCATATTCTCGCCAAGCAACGTTTTGGGCCTGTGAAAACCGGGAGTATCAATAAACACAAGTTGTGTCTCCTCTTTTGTGAGCACGCCCATAATTTTTGTGCGGGTAGTTTGCGGCTTGGAAGAAACGATAGCAACCTTTTGGCCAACGGCCTTATTCACAAAAGAAGATTTACCCACGTTGGGGCGGCCTACAACGGCAACAAACGCCGCTTTCTGATTATTCTCTTTCAAATTACTGCTCCTCCATAACATAGCTTTCATTTCTGGGAAGGCCGAGCTGCATCATAACGGCTTCTTCGTGCTCTCTCATACGCACAGCCTCCATACCGCCGTTCACGTGATCATAGCCCAGCAGATGAAGCATGGAATGAACGGTGAGATAGGCCATCTCCCTTTGGAAGGAGTGGCCGTATTCCTCGGCCTGCTGAACAGCTCGGGGCACCGAGATCACTATATCGCCCAGCTGATAGTTGCCTGTCTCAAAATCAATATCGTAAACGCCGCCCTCACCCAGGGGGAAGGAAAGCACATCGGTGGGAGCATCCACGTTGCGATGCTTCAGGTTCAGCTCATGAATGGCTTCACCGTTCACAAGGGTCACGTACACATCGGCATTGCCTTGAAATTCTTCCTGAATAAGCACGGCATTGCAAGCCTTACGTATAAGCAGCTTTATGCCTGCGGGAAGTTTAACGTCTTTTTGTTCGTTGCTGATATGCACCTTGGCTTTTTCCATTTTAATTTCCCCTTTCGGTCATTTTGAAGCGGCACTTTTTTCATATGCCTTAATTATATCCTGCACCAGCTTGTGGCGCACAACATCCTTATCGTTTAATCTCACAATGGCAATGTCCTTAACGTTTTTAAGCACGCCCACGGCCTCCTTAAGTCCGCTCTTTTTGCCATCGGGCAGATCTATCTGGGTGATATCACCCGTAACCACTATCTTGGAGCCAAAGCCTAAGCGAGTGAGAAACATCTTCATCTGCTCACAGGTGGTGTTCTGCGCTTCATCCAATATCACAAAGCTTTCATCCAGCGTGCGGCCGCGCATATAGGCCAGAGGAGCTACCTCTATCTCGCCCCTTTCGTGGCAACGGGCAAAATTCTCGCTGCCCATCATATCAAAAAGGGCATCGTAAAGCGGGCGCAGATATGGATCTATCTTCTGCTGCAGATCACCGGGCAAAAAGCCCAGCTTTTCTCCTGCTTCCACCGCAGGTCGGGTGAGAATGATTCGGCTTACTTCCTTAGCACGGAAGGCGGCCACGGCCTGAGCCACGGCAAGATAAGTCTTACCCGTGCCTGCAGGGCCCACTCCTATCGTGATGGTGTTTTCTTTTATAGCCTTAACGTATTTGTGCTGGCCGATAGTCTTAGCCTTAATGGGCTTACCCTTGGTGGTGATAAGCACACAATCGGAATCTGTGATGGCAGGAAGCTCTTCCTCGGCACCATCATCCACAACCGAAGCAATATAACCAACGGCACGGGCATCCAACTGCTCTCCTGCGGCAATATATTTGATCATATTTTCCACAGCCTTTTTGGCATCGGCGCAGGCAGCCTCACTGCCCAGAATACGCACTTGGCCGCCACGGGTGATGATCTTCACGCCGTATCTTTCCTCGATGCTGCGCACGTTGCTATCCATTTCACCGAAAAGGGCACTGAGTTCATCGGCTCTTTCTATCTCCACAAATGCTTCTGCCATAATGCCTCCCGAAATGCATATAATTCTACAAATTTATCTTACCACAAATATAAATTTATCTCAATAATTTTTAGCGGGAAAAATTTCCGTTTTCGGGAGAAAATAAAAAAAACAGAACACCAAAGTGTTCTGTTCTTCATTAGTGTCGGCACCAACCTATTTTTCCAGGCCGTCGCCAGCCAAGTATCTTCGGCACCAGTGAGCTTAACTTCCGTGTTCGGGATGGGAACGGGTGGACCCTCACCGTAATCAACACCGACTATTTGCGGCCTTTTTCGGTCGCAAGGAGTATATTATCACAACATTATTCAAAATGCAAGAACTTTTTTTAATTTTTTTGAAAAAATTTTCAAAAATCGAAAATATCCCTGAATTCTGCCGATTGAGCCATAGAAACGTAGTCGTCATTGGCCACTATAATATGGTCCAGAAGCGATACTCCGATAGATTTCATTGCCGCCGATACCTTCTTAGTGGATTCCACGTCGCCGGGAGAAGGAATCGCCACACCTCCCGGATGATTATGAGCCAACACCACGCAGGTGGCTCCCGTTTTAAGCACCGTTTCCACCAGCTTTCTTGTGCTCACGCCTACCGAGTTCATATCTCCGTCGGCCACATTCACACAGGCAAGGAATTTGCAACGGTTGTCCATACACAGCAAAAGAGTCTTTTCTTCTGTAAGCCCTATGAAGTTGCTCAAAAGAAAACTGCCGCAAAGATCAGCAGAATCCAATATCATATCGGGGCTACCCTTGCTGGCGGCATAATATCTCGCCACGGGAAGAAAAGTCTTGAGCAACACGGCAGTGTTGTAGCCAATACCGGGCACTTTGCACAGCTCTTCTATAGGCGCATCCAGCACGGCGTGGAACGAACCGAAGCGGTTAAGCAGGTTATGAGCCAATTCGTTGGTATCCTTCCTGGGAATGGCATAAAACAATATCAGCTCCAGAACGTTGTGAGGATAAAACGTTTCCAAGCCGTTTTCTAGGAATCTGTTTCTTAATCTGTCTCTATGACCATCGTGTAGACCCAAAAATTATCATTCCTTCAAAATTTGCTCTTTTTTATCTTAAATATCTGTGGTATAATACATCGCAAAGGTGGTGTGCAGATGAAGACCTACGATGTTGGCCCTAAGGAAGCAGGAGCAAGGCTGGATAAGTTTGTGCTTAAAAAGGCGGCCAAACTTCCGAAATCCCTTCTATACAAATATTTCCGCAAGGGAGATATCAAGGTAAACGGCAAGCGTTGCCGCGATTTTTCCGTTTCGGTGGCTGATGGGGACGTTGTGGACATCTACATACCCGACGAGTTCTTCATAAAGGAGACCCCCAACTACGATTTTTTAAGTGCATCCAAAGATCTGAAAATAGTCTTTGAAGATGAAAATATAATCATAGCCGATAAGCAACCCGGTGTGCTCTGCCACCCTGCCAAGGGGCAATACACCGATACTCTGCTCTCACGGGTTTGCCGTTATCTCTATGAAAAAGGGGAATACAATCCCGATGAGGGCTACACCCCTGCCCTTGCTAACCGCATAGACAGAGGCACGGGCGGCCTGGTGCTGCTTGCCAAAAATCCTGCCGCGCTTCGTTCCCTTTGCCGCAGAATAAAGGAGCACACCATAGAAAAGCACTATTTAGCCGCTCTCACGGGCACCATGAACAAATCGGGCGGTGAGATGCACGGATTTCTTTCAAAAAACAGCGCTAAGAATAAAGTCTCACTCACATCTGATCCCGATGCCTACGAAGCACGGCTCAGCTATGAGGTACTGCTGGCAGATAGGGGCAAGACTTTGGTGGATATCCATCTTATCACCGGATTTTCCCACCAGATACGCGTGCAGTTTTCTTCGGCAGGCTATCCGCTTGTGGGCGATATGAAGTATGGCGCCGCTCATCACGGAAGCGGCATTTCCCGCCAGGCTCTTTATTCCTGGAGGCTCACCTTCTGCCCCGAAAAAGAAGAAGATATTTTATCCTACTTAAACGGTCGCAGCTTCTATGCCGCCGAAATCCCCTTTGTGAAGGAGCATTTCGGCATTAGTTCTGCCAATATTTCCTATCAAGGCTCCTAAACTGAAGCGCCTCGGCCACGTGGGGAGCATCTATAAGCTCTGCAGCTTCCAGATCCGCAATTGTGCGGGCCACTTTAAGGATCCTATCGTAGGCCCTGCCCGACATTCCCATTTTATCAAAAGCTGTTCTGAGCACAGCCGAAGCCGATTCGGTGAGAACACAATATTTTTGCATTAAAGCCGGTGTCAGCCTTGCATTGCAGGTGATGCCGGTTTCTTTATATCTTTCGGCCTGAATAAATCTGGCCTTTTCAACCCTTGCACGAATAGAAGCGGATGCTTCTTCCTTTGAGCGGCTGCTCAAAGAATCGTAATCCACGGGCGGCACTTCAACGTGCAGATCCATTCTATCCACCATCGGGCCCGAGATTCGGCTTAGATATTTAGCCACACCCTGAGCCGAGCAGGTGCATTTTTTGGTGGGATGGCCAAAATATCCACAACGGCAAGGGTTCATTGCGGCCACCACCGTGACAGCGCAAGGATAACTCACCGCCGCCTGAGCGCGGGAGATTGTGATCCTACCGTCTTCCATAGGTTGGCGCAATGTTTCCAACGATTTGGGGGCAAATTCGGGCAGTTCATCCAAAAAGAGCACGCCGTTGTGGGCAAGAGAAACCTCGCCAGGGCGCGGCACGGCACCGCCTCCCGAAAGGCCTGCGGAAGATACGGTGTGATGGGGTGAGCGGAAGGGCCTGCGAGTGACAAGAGCCGAGCCCTTGGGCAGGCTTCCTGCCACGGAATAGACTTTGGTTGTCTCCACCATTTCTTCAAACGTCATTTTAGGCAGAATAGAAGGCAGGCGCTTGGCCAGCATACTTTTACCCGAGCCGGGCGGGCCGATAAGCAGCACGTTGTGGCCGCCTGCAGCCGATATCTCCATGGCTCTCTTGGCCATTCTCTGGCCTTTAACCTCGGCAAAATCGGCCGAGTCCCAAAGAGATTCTTCGGCATAATCCGAGGCCACGCAGCATTCAATATGGGCACCGCGGGCAAGATGCTGCACCAGCTGGCCCACGTTATCCACGGGATAGACCTTCACTTCTCCGCAAACAGCGGCAGCCTCGGCGGCGTTCTCCCTGGGCACATAGAAACGTTTTATTCCTAAATCAGCGGCCGAAGCGCACATAGAAAGTACGCCGTTTATGGCCTTTACTTCGCCGTTGAGCGCCAGTTCACCCACGAATGCAGCATCGGTCAGATCGCATTCCAGCTGCCCTGCTGCCAAGAGCAAGGAGAGCAGAATAGGCAGATCATATACCGAGCCTGCTTTTCGCACGTCGGCAGGAGAAAGGTTCACTGTGATTCGGGAAATGGGAAACTTAAAGCCGCAGTTCTTAATAGCGGCGCGCACTCTGTCCCTTGATTCGCGAACAGATGCATCGGGCAGGCCCACAATATCAAAGGCAGGAAGGCCGCCCGAAATATCGGTCTCTATCTCCACCTTGTAGGCGTCGATGCCGCAAATACCAAAACTGTTTATTCTTGTAAACACAGCAATCCCCTACTTTCCCACGCAGAAATTTTTGAAGATTTCATCGGCTATATCGGCCGACATCTGTGCCCCTGCCACCTGATCCAGATGGTTGGCGGCATCCTGCAGCATCATTCCGCAAATATCAAGAGTTGCCTCTCCTGCGGCGAGCACACATTCGGCGGCTTTTTTCACACCTGCAAGCTGCCTTTCGTTCTGCAACACGGCCGTGTCTGGCGAAAGGCCTGCAATACCCGTGGTCTCCTCTATTTGGCGGCAGAGTTCGCTCAGTCCGCTGCCCTTTGCGGCCGATATCTCCACCATCGGCAGGGCGTATTCCTTAAGCAGCTCCATATCCATCTTGGCAGGCAGATCGCTCTTATTGCAAATAACAATGGTGTTCTTGCCGTGGCAAAGCCGCAGCAGATCTCTATCCTGCTCATCCAACGGGCAGGACATATCAAACACGGCCAGCACAAGCTGAGCCGATTCCAACTTCTTTATAGAAAGCTCCACACCGATTTTTTCTATCTCGTCGCCTGTGTCGCGGATACCTGCTGTATCGCTGATCTTCAGCATGATATCCCCTATCATCACCGTCTCCTGGATCACATCGCGGGTGGTGCCCGCAATGGGGGTGACAATAGAGCGCTCGGCGCCCGAAAGCAGGTTCATAAGGGTGGATTTGCCCACGTTGGGCCTGCCCACGATAGCGGTGTCTATGCCGTCTCTTATCATGGCGCCGGTGTCGTAATCCTTGATCATTCTGTTGAGCTCAGCGCCCAGAAGCTCCACCCTTTGGGGCAGGGTGGAAACATCGGCATTATCCAGCTCTTCATCGGGGTAATCAGCCACAGCACCTATTTCGGCCGCAAGATTCAAAAGCCTTTGGCGCATATCCTGAATGCGCTCAAAAAGCAAGCCCTTGTTGGCTGCGTTGGCCTGGCGCAAAGCCCTAGGTGAATTGGCGTTTATCACGTTGATCACTGTTTCCGCCGATGCAAGATCCAGCTTGCCGTTGAGATAAGCGCGCTTGGTGAACTCACCCGGTTCGGCCATTTGAGCACCACTTTCCAGCACAGCTCGCAGCACCTTTCGCACCACGGCAGTGCCGCCGTGGCAGGAGATCTCCACAACATCCTCACCCGTGTAGCTCTTGGGGGCAACAAAAACAAGGGCCACCGCTTCATCGATGACCTCACCGCCGAAAACTACGTTGCCGAAAAGGGCTGTGTAGCCGCTCTGATCCTTAATTTTCTTTCCGCTTTTTGCTGCAAACACCCTATCGGCCACCGATTTTGCATCGGCTCCCGATATGCGCACGATGCCGATTCCGCCCGTGCCTGCAGGGGTTGCAATAGCGGCAATTGTTGAATGGAACATAAGCCCGCTCCCCCAAATTTTCTTATTGAAGATTTTACATTATATGCAGAAAAATGTCAAGGAGCAGGGGCCTTAGGCAAGCCAACCCGAGGCTGCTCTAAAAATTTTTCAAAAAAAGGTTGCATTTTGGAAATTGATGTGATAGAATACATCTTGCTTTGGGGCATTAGCTCAGCTGGGAGAGCGCTACACTGGCAGTGTAGAGGTCAGCGGTTCGATCCCGCTATGCTCCACCAAAAGAAAATCCGTTCTCGCAAGAGAGCGGATTTTTTAATCTTTCGAAAGGGGTGGCAGAGATGGATCAATGCGAGCATTGCGCCTATTTTAACTACGACGAAGAGACCGAGCAATACGTCTGCGATGCCTACGGCGCGCTGGATGAAGACGATCTCGCCCGCTTTTCCGATCAAAGCCGCGGCTGCCCCCTCTTCCGCTTCTACGATGAATACAAAATGGTGCAAAAGCAGAACTAAATCCCAATATTTTCACCCGCTCAAACCGAGCGGGTGTTTTTATGCCCGTTGAAAAGCGACAATGAGTATGCTACAATGGGGTGGCTTTTTAGATTTGATGAAGGGGGCAAAGGTATGGTAAGACCCGATTATTACGATTCCTTTCGTTGCATTGCCGGTGACTGCCGCCATAATTGTTGCATTGGTTGGGAAATAGATATCGACGACGAATCCTTGGAAAAATATAAAACCATAGGCGGCGATTTAGGCGCCGAGCTCCAAAAAAACATTTCTTTAGAACCCTGCACCCATTTCGTCTTGCAACGCGATGAACGTTGCCCCTTTTTAGATGGGCAAAATCTTTGCCGGCTTATTTTGCAAGGCGGCGAGGAAATGCTTTGCCAGATTTGTCGCGAACACCCCCGCTTTTATAACCAACCCTACGGGGTGTGCGAGGCAGGCATCGGGATTTCATGCGAAGCGGCCGCAAGGCAGATTCTTCTTAATCCCCATCCCGTTTCCCTTTTAATCGATGAACACCTTCCGCAAAACGAATTTTTTGCCGCAAGAGAAAAGATTTTTGCCCTTTTGAAAAAGCGCGATCTTCCCCTTTCCCGCCGAATAGAGGAAATTCTTAATATGGTGGGGGCTGCAGACCCCATAATTTTGGGCGATTGGCTGAAAATTTATAGGGGCTTGGAACGGCTGGACAAGGGCTGGACAACGCTTCTTGATTCGGCCAAGGAAATAAACGGCGAGCTGCCAAGCAATCTGGAAATCGCCAACGAACAGCTTATACATTATTTTATTTACCGCCATCTGAGCGGCGGCACAGAAGATTTCCGCTTTGCGGAAAGGCTGCAGTTTGCCATTCTCTCCTGCTATGTAATCAACGCACTAACCCCCGCTAAAAGCATTGATGATCTGATTGAAACCGCTCGGATGTATTCTTCCGAAATAGAGTATTCCGACGAAAATATAGAAGAAATTTTAATGAAATTAGAAGAACTCAACGGATAAAAAAGCACCCGAGCTGATAGACTTCTACGACGAACACAAAATG
>JAZRGE010000081.1:0-9045 GCA_045644025.1 Acutalibacteraceae bacterium
ACGTTAACGCCTGAAATTACGCCGTCTAACGATACTGCGGCAATATTAGTTGTTCCTCCGCCAAGATCTACGACGAAACATGGCGTAGATTCTGAAATTGGAAGGTTAAGTCCTAATGCGGTAAGAATTGGAGATTCCACGAAAGACAAGCCGTAAACCCCCGCTCCGTTTAATACTTTTTCATATTTTTTAATCTCTTCCCCGTCTGCTCCGCAAGGAACTGCCACAACGGCTTGAGGTCTTAAACTAAACTTGCTTAAAGTTATTTTATTGATAAAGGTTTCTATCATTTTGGTTGCAATATTTAGTTCTAAAGAAAAACAGTTGGTAAAAAATGAAGAAGATTAAATATATTACCTTCGGTTGCAAAGTTAATCAGTACGAAACCGAGGTTCTGAGAGAGCAACTCACTCAAAAAGGTTTTTGCGAGTGTAAAACCTACGATACACCCGATTATATCTTAATAAATTCCTGTGCAGTAACAGCCGAAGGAGAGCGCAAGATGCGCCAAACTCTTCGCCGAATGAAGAGCAATTTTCCGTTGGCAGTAATTGTACTTTTTGGCTGCGCATCTCAGGTTGCGCCCGAAGCATTTTCACAGCTCCCGGCAGATATTATTATGGGAAATACCGATATGCATAAAATAGCGGAAACTGTGGCCTCTTTTAACGGCGAAAAGATTATCAACGTTCTGCCACATATTACCGGTGAAAAATATAATACACCATCCATTTGCGGTATGCACGGGCGCACAAGAGCCTATATGAAGATACAAGACGGTTGCGATAGATTTTGCACTTATTGTATCATCCCTTATTCAAGAGGTCGGGTTCGTTCACGCAGTATTGCCGATATAAAAGCCGAAGCAAGGGCGCTGGCCGATGCAGGATATAGCGAGATAGTGCTCACCGGCATCAATCTCACATCATTTGGAAAAGACACGGGAGAATCTTTTGCCGATGCTATTGATGCAGCAGCGCTGCCCGAAGGCATCAAAAGAGTGCGCTTAGGCTCATTGGAGCCCGATTATATTAGTGATGAATTGCTGGATAGGATGGTGGCTCAGCCAAAATTTTGTCCGCAATTTCATTTATCGCTCCAATCGGGCAACGATGCCACTCTTAAAAGAATGAACCGTCATTATGATTTTGCTTTTTATAAGAATCTTGTTGAAAGGATCCGCCAAAGATTCATAAACAGTGCGATCACAACCGACGTTATGGTTGGCTTTGCAGGAGAGACCGATGAAGACTTTGCAGATTCGCTTCAAAACGTGCTTTCTATCGGATTTGCTAAGGTTCATGTGTTTCCATATTCCGTTCGCCCCGGCACAAGGGCGGCAAACTTTGCAGATCAGCTTTCTGCCAAAGTGAAAGAATCCAGAAGCAGAGAGATGATCGCTGCAACAGAGAAAAGCAAGGAAGCCTTTTTGGATACTCAGATCGGCAATATATATCCTGTGCTTTTTGAGCAGGGCAAAGATGATATCTACGAGGGCAGCACTCCCAACTATTCCAGAGTTGTGCTCAAAAGCGAATCAGATATATGCGGAAAAATATTAGATATTAAAATCACGGGCAGGGAAGGCGATTCCCTGATGGGTTATATTGTTTCATAAGGGATGAAAATGGCTATGGAAAAGAATTTTAGAAACATTGCAATAATAGCTCACGTTGATCACGGTAAGACTACACTTGTGGATCAGCTTCTTAAGCAGGGCGGCACGTTTCGCGTCAATGAGCAGGTTGCAGACAGAGTGATGGACAGAAACGACCTTGAACGTGAAAGGGGCATTACCATCCTTTCAAAAAACACGGGCGTTATGTATAAGGATATCAAAATCAATATTGTTGATACTCCCGGGCACGCTGATTTCGGCGGTGAAGTGGAACGAATACTCACAATGGTTGATGGCGTTGTTCTGCTTGTGGATGCCTTTGAAGGATGTATGCCACAAACAAGATTTGTGCTAAAAAAAGCACTTTCTCTCAATAAAAAGCCTATTGTTGTGGTGAATAAAGTTGATCGTCCCGGCGCCAGGCCGCTGGAAGTTGTGGATGAAGTTCTGGATCTATTTATAGAGCTCGGAGCCGACGACGACGTTCTGGAATTTCCCGTTGTTTATGCATCGGGCAGAGAAGGCAAAGCAGGTTTTTCTCCTGATAAACTTCACGATAATCTGGAGCCCTTGTTTGAAACTATTATCAATGTTGTAGATAGCCCTAAAGGTGATGAAAACGGCCCTCTGCAGCTTTTATTTTCCAGCCTTGAATACGACGACTACGTTGGCAGAATAGGCGTTGGCAGAATAGAACGCGGCAAAGCAAGAGAAGGCCAGACTGTGGCTGTTTGCCATGCAGACGGTACTGTTTCCAATGCCAAAATATCCAAGCTATATAATTATATAGGTCTCAAACGAACCGAAACAGAGTGCGCTGTGGCAGGTGATATCGTAGCCGTTGCAGGCATTGCCGATCTCACCATAGGCGAGACTGCCTGCGACACAGATCACATTGAACCGCTGCCTTTTGTTAAGATCGATGAGCCCACTCTTTCTATGAACTTTATGGTGAACAACTCACCTTTTGCAGGCCAGGAAGGCAAATTCCTCACGTCCAGAAATATTAGGGACAGGCTCTTCAAAGAAGTTGAGACCAACGTGAGCCTTAGAGTGGAAGAAACCGACTCGGCCGATACATTTAAGGTTTCGGGCCGCGGCGAACTGCACCTTTCCATTCTTATAGAAACAATGCGCCGCCAAGGATATGAATTCCAGGTTACACAGCCCACCGTTATTTATAAATACGACGGCGATACAAAGCTTGAGCCTATCGAGTTTCTTATGATAGAAGTGCCGGAAGAATACGTTGGCGCTGTGATGGAAAGGCTGGGAAGCCGCAAAGCCGAGATCCAGAACATCGGTGCACGCCAGGATGGATATACTCATCTTGAATTCCTTATTCCATCTCGCGCACTAATGGGTTATCGTTCTCAGTTTTTGAGTTCTACCAACGGAAACGGTATAATGAATCACGTTTTCTATGGCTACGAGCCTTATAAGGGAGAAATTGATCAGCGTTCCACCGGATCAATCATCGTGCACGAAACGGGTGAGACCTCATCCTACGGTCTTTTCGCCGCTCAATCCCGCGGCCGTTTGTTTATCGGCCCCGGCGAAAAGGTTTACGAAGGTATGATCGTGGGAGAAAATCCCAAGAACGAAGATATCGTGTGTAACGTGTGCAAGAAAAAGCAAGCTACCAATATGCGCGCCGCCGGTACCGACGATGCCCTAAAGCTGGTTCCACCTTCTCAGATGTCGCTTGAGCAGGCTTTGGAGTTTATTAAAAATGATGAATTGGTGGAGATCACACCTGTATCCGTTCGACTCAGAAAGCAAATACTCAGCAAAGAACTCCGTATGAAGCACGAAAGCAAAATGAAAAATAAGTAATAGAAACAAAACACCCCGTCTATTTATAGAATGGGGTGTTTTTATGCATAGCTTTTTAGAAAAAACAGCAAATATGCTTTGGGGGTCGCCGCTTATAACAATGCTTTTGATATTGGGCTTGATTTTAAGCCTGAAAAGCAGATTTTATCAGCTGAGAAAGTTGCCGCTCGTGCTTAAAAGCACTGTTCTGGCCGCATTTTCAAAGGATAGAGCAGGGAAGAGCGGCTTTAATGAGATGTGCCTTGCTTTGGGCGGCACAATAGGCGTTGGAAATATCGCCGGTGTGTCTGCCGCTATTGTTTCCGGCGGTCCCGGTGCTGTGTTTTGGATGATTATATCCGGTTTTTTCGGAATGGTGATAAAGTACACCGAAGTTGCCCTTGCGGTGAAATTCAGATCATATAGCCCGGATGGTGAATCTATCGGCGGTCCGATGTACTACATAAAAAACTCCGGAACGAAAATTATTAAACCGTTTGGAATCATATTTTCCGTTGTTTGCCTTATTTCATCCTTTTTTATGGGCAATATGGCTCAATCAGGCACGGTAGCGGTTTCTTTCCATAATGCTTTTGGGTTTAATAAAACAGCGGTGTGCTTTATATTATCGGTTGTTTTATTGATTGCTATTGTGGGCAAAGCGGAAAAGCTAAAGAAATTTGCTTCAATTTTTGTTCCGATAATGTCGATATTTTATATTTCGGTTTGTATTATTTCAATAATATATAATATCGAAAATCTATGGGCTTCAATCAAACTTATCTTATCCGATGCTTTTAATTTTAATTCCATATCAGGCGGTGTTGGAGCGTATGGTGTATCAAAAGCGATTTCTGTTGGATTCAGCCGAGGACTTTTCACCAACGAAGCCGGGCTTGGCAGTTCACCTATAGCACATGCGTCTGCCAAAAACGCAACACCGCATACGCAAGGATTGTGGGGCATGGCAGAGGTGTTTATTGATACAATAGTTGTTTGCAGCATTACTTCTCTTGCCGTGCTTTGCTCAGATACATATCTCAGAGGAACACGTCTCAGCGGCATAGAATTAACTTCTGCCGCCATAAGTGAAGCCGTGGGAGAAATAATAGGGAAGGGGGCAATAAGCGTTTCTGTGGCCTTTTTTGCCTTCGCCTCGATAATTGCCTGGAATTATTACGGAAGATGCTCTCTTAATTTTATCAGCACTAAAAAAATATATAGCAATATTTATTCTGTTTTATTTGTATCCTTTTCGTTTTTAGGCGCATTTTTTAATGTGGATGATCTTCTTTTGATCGGCGATATTTTTAATGCACCGCTTATTTTCATAAATATTCCCGTGCTTGCCATTCTTTACCCCACAGTAATAAATAATTTAAGCAAACGCAAAGAATAAAAAGCTTCCTGCGGCAGAATATAATCTGCAGGAGGAGATAGTATTGTATTGTTTGAAATTGGCACTCAGAAGCATTTATCATAAGAAAGCGCGCACTGTTTTCACATCTGTAAGCATTGCCGTTGGTGTGGCGTCCGTGCTTATTATATCCGTGATATCGGGTCTTGGCAGGGAAGCAATGAATAACGAACTGGATAGCCTTGGTATCAACGGTTTATTGATAAGTGCTCGTGATGAAGAAGGGCACAATTCTCTTATGACAGACGATTTATCTCTTGTGAGAGAAATGGACAATATTTCATCGGCTATACCTATTGTTACATCGTCTGGCAACGTTATTGCCAACGGAAGAACTCAGCCTATTATAATCTGGGGGATAGATTCAGGTGCCGAGGGTATTATTTCCTTTAAGCTGGAGGGCGGATCGGATATTTCCGAAACCAACGTTGCCAACAACGATTATTGTTGCCTTGTGGATGAAAAATCGGGCAACAATCTTGGGGAGACAATACAAGTGATGTTATCCGATAATAAATTTAATCTTAAGATCAACGGAACCGTTTCTGTGGATAGCGGAATAATGAAATCGCTTGCAAGTGATTATATTCCTCCCATAATATACATTCCTTACACAACCCTGCAGGAAATGACCGATAGCGAAAAACTAAGCCAGATCGCAATAAAAGTAGCTGAAAAAGATATGGATAACGTGGATGAAGTAGGCAAAGATATTCAGCGAAAACTGTTGTTGAATCGCACGGAAAGCGATACTGTTTCGGTTCAAAATCTCGTGCAGCAAAGAAATAAGCTAAATAATCTGCTTAATATCATCACATTGGCGCTTTCAGCCATAGGTGCTGTTTCGCTTTTAGTGGCAGGTCTGAGCATTATGACGGTTATGATGATGTCGGTAAACGAGCGCACTAAAGAAATCGGCATAAAAAGAGCTATTGGTGCAGCAAAAGGGAAGGTGATGACCGAGCTTCTTGCCGAAACTGTTTTGATAACCTTGATCGGCAGCATTATCGGATTAGTGATAACGTTTATCGTTACATTGATCGGAAGCAATTTGGGATTTAATATTAAAATAAATATCTCGATGATAATTATCACTGTGGTTGCAGCTGTAGCCGGTGGAATGTTGTTTGGATTATATCCATCTTTTATAGCTGCAAAATTAAATCCGATAGACGCATTGAGAAAAGATTAGAAAATATCGGTGGGCTTCACATAAAAGAGAAGCCCCTGATTTTTATACTACGAATTATACAAAATGAATATTTTGTATAATTCGGGGAAGAGATAAATATAAAAAACGCCTACAAGGCGATTATTATGCTGATTGCACATCATCTAACATACTCTCAACATATTATAATTAAATTAGTATTCATATAATTATTGCTTGAGAAGTTTATGATTTTATTTCATCTATCAAATCGTTTCTATTTTAATTCAATGATACATTATATACTTAATAAATTTCTATTCGATGCATTTTATAATAATTTGTCAATAATACATCGAAAGGAATTTTTTTCAATGATACTTTCATCAATTTAGAAATTTCTATTCGACGCGTAAATCATATTGTTGTCGTATGATCTGCATAATCATAATTAGCGTTATATAAGCCACCTTCATATTCTAACATATAAATTCAAATACCGCTGCTTTTGGGTTTTGACATTCTAAAGATCCTTTGATATAATATGATCAGTTTCACAGAATACCATTGTTGTTGTGAAACAGTTTCACAAAGGAGGTTGTTTCATGAAGCGCGAAATTTTAGAAACCGCACCGCCGATAGTCCGCGATTTTTTAACTTATAGCGAATCTGTGCGCGGAAAATCATCCCTAAGCGTTAGTGAATATTATACCGACCTTCGCACGTTTTTCCGTTATCTAAAGCAGGTACGCGGATTAGTCTCCTCTTCCCTGCCCTTTGATGAAATTGAAATATCCGACGTGGATCTTGATCTTATAAAATCGGTCACATTATCTGATTTGTTTGCTTTTTCTGTTTTTTGCAAGGATGAGCGTGAAAATATGGCTTCAACCCGCGCTCGTAAAACTTCCACACTTCGCATCTTTTTTTCCTATCTCACCACCCAAGCCAGGCTGATAGACGTTAATCCTGCAGATAGATTTGAAATGCCCAAAACAAAGCCTTCGCTTCCTAAATTCCTTTCTCTTGAAGAGAGCCTCAATCTGCTTAAATCAATCGATGGTTCATATAAAGAACGTGATTATTGCATTATCACCCTGTTTCTTAATTGCGGAATGCGCTTATCGGAGCTTTGCAATATTAAGCTCTCGGATATAAAAGAAGATTCCTTAAAAATCCTTGGTAAGGGCAACAAGGAAAGAATGGTCTACCTAAATGATGCCTGCCTTGCCGCTATTTCCGATTATATGAAGGTTCGCCCCGTGGATAATGTTAAGGCGCAATATAAAAACCATTTGTTCATAAGCCGTCTCGGAAATAAAATCAGCCCTAAAACCGTTCAGCATTTAGTGAACGTTTATCTGGAAAAAGCCGGCCTTGCCGATCAGGGTCTTTCGGCACATAAACTTCGCCACACCGCCGCCACGCTTATGTATCAGCACGGAGATGTGGATATCAGAGTGCTTAAAGATATCCTTGGCCACTCAAATCTGGGCACCACACAGATATACACTCACGTATCGGATCAGCAAGCAAAAGCCGCTATTGCGGCAAATCCCCTTGCGAACGTGAGCAATCATAAAAAATATAGCGAAAAAAAGTAAAATATTTGCAATTCTTTTATTGACACCGAGCATTTTTGGTGATACAATACTAATCGTTGCAAATCCGGGTGTGGCTCAGTTTGGCTAGAGCGCTTGACTGGGGGTCAAGAGGCCGCAGGTTCAAGTCCTGTCACTCGGACCAACTAAAACGAGTAAGATCAAACGATCTTGCTCGTTTTTTTATTGTAATTTTTGCAATAATATGGTATATTTCATATAACAATATACTTTAAGGTGATTGATATGAAAGTTGTTGTAGCTATAAATGCGTTTAAGGGCAGCTTATCATCCATGCAGGCCGGTAACGCTGTTAAAGACGCGATATATCGAATTGATTCAAAAGCAGACGTAATTTTGAAGCCTTTGGCAGATGGCGGCGATGGCACTGTGGATGCTTTTGCCGAAACAAATTATTCCGAATCGATTGAAATCACCGTGCACGGGCCTTTGATGAAGCCCATTAACGCAAAATATTGCATATTAAAAACGGATAATACCGCCGTGATCGAAATGGCTTTAGCATCGGGGTTGGCTCTGCTTTCCGATAGTGATCGAAACCCTTTGGAGACAACGACCTACGGTGTTGGTGAGATGATAAAAGATGCCATTAATCGCGGATGCAGGCGGTTTATTATCGGCATTGGCGGAAGTGCCACCAATGATGGCGGCACCGGTATGCTTTCGGCTCTTGGTTTTGAATTTTTAGATATCAACGGAAGTCCAATTGCATCAGGATCCAAAGGACTCAAAGATCTGCACTCTATTAAAATCGGCAACGTCTTGCCTCAGCTAAAAGATTGTGTTTTTAATATCGCGTGCGATGTAAATAACCCGTTGTGCGGAGAAAATGGTTGCAGTGCTGTTTACGGGCCGCAAAAAGGCGCATCGCAGGATATGATTAAGGATATGGATTCCTGGCTTGAAAACTATGCAAAGATTGCTAAAACAGTTTCCGAAAAAGCCGATAAAGATTATCCGGGCGCCGGTGCAGCAGGCGGATTAGGGTTTGCGTTTCTTGCCTTCACAAACGCCGAGCTCAAATCCGGCACACAAATTGTGATAGAAGAAACCGGCATGGAACACGATATAATAGATGCCGACGTGGTTGTGACGGGCGAAGGCCGCCTTGATTCTCAAACCGTGATGGGAAAGGCTCCTATCGGCATTGCAAAGCTTGCAAAAGAGCACGGCAAAAAGGTTATTGCTTTTTCCGGCTGTGTGGCCGAAGATGCTGAGATTTGCAACGGGCACGGAATCGATGCCTTCTTCCCTATTATTCGTGGTATCACATCGCTGGAGGATGCTCTAAACAGCGATAATGCATATAAAAATCTTTCCGCAACAGCCTATCAAGTGTTCAGATTATTAATAAAAGGGTGATCGAAATGGAAAAAATTATCAACATTGAAAATCTTAGAAACTTTTGCTATTGCAACAATAA
>JAZRGE010000082.1:0-24496 GCA_045644025.1 Acutalibacteraceae bacterium
ACACCATTTGGTCTACTTCCGCATCACAATTTCCGCGTACACAAACAATTTCTTCCTTTATGGGATTAAGCATTGCTATAACTTCCTTGGGCGCATATCCCTCTGGCAGATCGTTTCTGGGGCCGTGATAGAGCACGTCGCCCAGCAATATTAATCTTTCCGCTTTTTCTTTTTTATAAGCTTCCAAAAGCCTGCCGCAAAAAAGCGCCGAGCCATGAATATCCGAAGCAATTACAACTCTCATCTTGGTTCTCCTTTATGATTTATGTTAACTAAAATTTTAGAGCTTTTCCGCCCTTTTCCAAAGTGGCCGCAGCAGCAATTCCAATGAGAAAACCTGTTGCCGCGCCCGATATCAGGAGAAAAGGCAGATAGTAGATAATGCCCGGTGTGGCAAGTATAAGCATTGCCGCTGAAATCTGGCCTATATTGTGAGCCAGGGCACCCAGCACACTCTGGCCTGCAATGCCAATAAATTTTACCCTTTGCACCGCCCACATCACTGCCACACTCAAAACACAGCCCGATGCAGCATAGGCAAGGCTGAGAACACTGCCAAAAAGCAAATTGGATATCAGAACTCTTAATAGCCCGAATGGCAGGGCATAGCCTATCCCCTTCTTCCGAAGCACAATAAGCACGAGCATATTGGGCAAGCCCAATTTAATACCCGGTATGGCAAAATCGAAAGGTACAAGGCTTTCCACGTAGCCCAGCAACAACGCCACCGCAAGCATCAGCCCCAGCATTGCCGCTTTTTTTGCATTGTTTTTTCTTTCTCTCATTTTGCTATCTCCACGGTAAGCTTATGGGGAATGCAAACAATTATTTCGCCTTGCTTTTCGATAGGCCTATGGCTCACGCACACCTGCTCGGGGCAATCAGCCGATTCCACCCACACTTTTCCGCCTTTCACAACAACCGTATTATAGCCCTGCTCTTCATCCGCAACAACCACGCTGCTATCTTTGCCCAACGGTATTTTTTTCACTGTTTTTCCGTCACGCTTAACAACGGCATAGCCGCCGGCAGGGCTAAACAAAAAGAAGGCCCCAAGAATGATCAAAGCAGCAACTATAACGCTCGCAGCGATTATTATATCCGCCTTTTTTATCACTCTATCCGCCTCCTAAAACAAATCAGCACCGATATCGGTGCTGACATTTTACTTTTCTTCTATCTGCTTCTTCAGCGCCTTTATTTCATTGCGAAGCTTATCTATCTCCTGAGCTACAGGGTCGGGAATATGGACCTGATCCAATTCCTTAACCACCCTTTTACCTGCCAGACGCACTACTCTTGCAGGCACACCCACCACCGTGGAATCGGCAGGAACTTCGTGAAGCACAACGGCACCTGCGGCAATACGAGCTCTATCCCCCACCTTGAAGGGGCCGAGCACTTTGGCACCGGCACTTATCATAACATTGTTGCCGATCGTGGGATGGCGCTTGCCTATATCTTTGCCCGTGCCGCCTAACGTGACACCCTGATAAATAAGCACGTCGTCGCCGATCTCGGCTGTCTCTCCTATTACCACACCTGTGCCGTGATCTATAACAAGCCTGCGGCCGATAGTGGCGGCCGGATGGATCTCTATGCCTGTTTTCCTGGCGCAACGCTGGGATATCCAGCGGGCAATAAATTTCATTTTGTGAAGATAGAACCAATGGGCGCGGCGATACATTCTAACAGCCTTCACACCCGGATAAAGGAAAAACACTTCCCAAAAGCCACGGGCAGCAGGATCGTGATCCTTAACAGCCTGAACGTCTTCTCTTATTCTCTCAAAAAGCATTTTATCCCCTCCGTTCTTTCCCATTATATTCTTAAAACAAAATTTTGCAACCGATTTTCTGCTTTTTCGCTATTATATCAGCAATATTTCTCTTCGTCAAACAAAAAGTTTGTTTCCTTTTTGGCCATAGTTGTGTATAATAGAACCGAAAGGTCGTGTGAATATGAATTTTACCGAGATCAACGCCAAAGAAATAAAAGATAATCTGATAAGCATGGTTGCCGATGAGTGGATGCTCGTTTCGGCAGGAAGCGAAAAGGGTTGCAACACCATGACTGCATCCTGGGGCTTCTTCGGTGAGATGTGGAATAAGGACTGCGCAATCACAGTAGTACGCCCCTCTCGCTACACCTACGAATTTTTGGAGAACAACGAATATTTCTCCCTTTGCTTTATGGGTGAAAACAAGGATATCCACAAGATCTGCGGTTCCAAATCGGGCCGAGATATAGATAAAATAAAGGCAACGGGACTCACCCCCATCTACACCGACGGCACGGTCTACTACGAAGAAGCAAGGGTTGTGGTGATATGCCGCAAACTTTATGCAGGCGATCTGGATCCTGCGGCTTTTGTAGATAAGGCAGCTTTGGAATCCTACGGCGGCACCAACTACCACAGAGCCTTTGTAGGCGAAATCGTGAAGGTTCTGGCAAAATAGATCAAACATCAAAACAAAAGGCGGCGTTCTCACGCCGCCTTTTTTTCTGCCCTAAAGCGCCCACGGGCAGAAACTATGCTTTAATATCTGCAAGATTTTGCAGCAAGGCAAATTGCAAGGTTAACGGCCTGAATCACAAGGAACACGAAGAAAAACGCGCCTGCTCCCACTAATACAGCCGAAAGCAGCGAGCCTACCGTGAGACCAATAACAAGCGCTGCAACACCAACAAAAAGCGTGCCTGCTGCTGCCGCCACAAGCGAACCTATTCTGCAAGGCAGGCACACTCTCCTACCCTCACCTGCGGAATTCACAGCACCTGCCGCAATAAGACCAACGAGTACCAAAGCCGCCACAGCAATAGCTATCCACACGCCCGTGATGATACCGGGAAGCAGACTGTTGGCAAAAAGAACGGCTATAAGCACACCGATCGCAGGTGCTGCCGCCACCGAGATAAGACTGAAAATATTAGTCAATTTTGTTTCACAACCCATTTTCTCAACTCCCTTCCTAGAAGCATAAAGCTCCTTTGAATGTGGGCGCTGATTCATACTATTCAGGGCTGTCCCGCTGTGTTCCCAAGACTTTTATATACATTATATGCAAAAAATCGGATAAAATAGGTAAAAGCGGCAAATTTATGTTGACATATCGGCAGTATTTGGGTTATAATTCATAGTCGGTAGATTTTGTTTTATCGGTGCCGTTTTGGTTTCGGCCAAACGGTTAAAATCACAAGCTATAAGGAGGGAATTTACGATGAAAAGAACTTACCAGCCCAAGAAGCTGCACAGAAAGAAGGAGCACGGCTTCCTTAAGAGAATGGCCACTGCCAACGGCCGCAAGGTTCTTGCCCGCCGCAGAGCAAAGGGCAGAAAAGTTCTCACCGCCTAAGGTGTGAACAAAAGGGTGAATAATTTTGCCAAAAACTGAAACTCTGAAACTGAATAAGGATTTCAAACGCCTCTACGGCAGAGGCAAGAGCTTTGTCCATCCGGTACTGGTAACATACATTATGCGCAACCGTACCGGGCGTTGCCGTATCGGTATTACCACCGGCAAAAAGGTTGGTAATGCCGTTCAAAGGAACAGAGCGCGGCGTGTCATACTGGCTGCATGGCGAGAACTGGCTCCCCGAGTCTCGGGCGGGTTTGATCTTGTTTTTGTGGCCCGTGCCAAAACGCCTTTTGTGAAAAGCACCGATATAAGCCGAGTCCTTTACAAACAGTTATCAGAATCCGGAGCTATTCAAAATGAAATGGTTGCTGATTAAACTTATCCGTTTTTATCAAGTCTGCATCTCCAGCCGCACGGTTGCACACTGCAGATTCACACCAACCTGCTCCGCCTACGCCATAGAGGCTATAAGCACTCATGGCGCCTTGAAGGGCAGCGCTTTGGCTGCCTGGCGCATTTTGCGCTGCAATCCGTTTTGTAAGGGCGGATATGATCCCGTTCCGCCCCGAAAGAAGAAAGAAAAAAGTGATCGGTAATCACCGTATGCAAACCCCATTTTAAGGGGCAAGGGAGTTTTGAAATGAATTTTTTTGATATTATCAATAAGCCGATCGGCTGGATACTTGAAGTTCTCAACAATATCTGCGGCAACAATTTTGCCTTGGCTATTTTGTTGCTCACAATCGTTGTAAACGTCATCACCATTCCTCTTTCCATCCATTCTCAGAAGACTTCCGCCAAGCAGGCAAGGCTTCGTCCCAGGCTGGATGTGCTTAAAAAGAAGTGCGGCGACGACAAAATGAAATACAACGAAGAAATGCAGAAAATTTACGCTGAAGAAGGCGTTTCTATGACAGGCGGTTGCCTGCCCATGTTTATTCGTCTGCCCTTCTTCCTTGCTGTTTATAACGTTGTTCGCAACCCGCTCACCTACATCACCGGCCTTCCCGCCGATGTGCTTAATGGTGCCAAGGAAATTCTGGCCAAGGTTCTGGACAAACCTGTTAACAACCTTACAGAGCTGGATATTATCGGCAAACTGAGCGATAGCAGCTTCACAAGCCAGCTTACTCCCGAAGCATTGAATAGCATTAAATCCGCCGCAGAGACAGTGGATTTCAACTTCTTTGGAATCCCGCTGGAACAGTCTCCCGTGTTCAGTATGAACATTTTCGGGGATTTCCGGCTTATATGGCTTATCCCCATTCTTTCCTTCCTCACAGCCCTGCTCTCCGGTATGATTTCTTCCAAGCTCCAGAAAAGATCCAATCCCGAAACCCCCAATATGGGTTGCCTTATGATAGGTATGCCTATCTTCTCGCTGGTAATTGCTTTTAGCGTACCCGGCGCCGTGGGCTTCTATTGGGCTTGTTCCAATCTTGTGAGCGGTATCATTCAGGTGTTCCTGCAGCTCTACTACAGCCCCAATCACATCATTGCCAAGCAGCAGGTAGCCGATACACTTAAAAATTGGGAAACAGAACAAAAGAAAATAAACCGCAGGGCCTAACCTGCTGACCGTTTATAAGGAGGTCATTCCATTGATTAAAGAAGCAATTGGTGTTGGTGAAAGCATTGAAGACGCCAAGGAAAGTGCCATACTCAAACTTGGCCTAAATGCCACCGACGATTACGATATAGAGGTTCTTGAAACCCCCAAAAAGAAGACTTTAGGTCTTTTTGGCGGTTCGTTGGCAAAGGTAAAGGTTTCCATTGAGGTTGCCGATCCCAAGCCCGAAGCCCCCAAGAAAGAAAAGAAGCAGCCCGCAAAGAAGGAGAAAGCCCCCAAAGCCACTGCTCCTGCCCCCGAAAAGGCTGCCGAAAAATCTATGGCCTACACCCCCATTGCAGAGGCTGTAAGCGCCGATAAGATCGATCCCAACAGTCAGATCGGCAAAAGCGTTGCTTATATCACCGAAGTTTTGGTCAAACTCTCTGTTGAGAACGTTGATATTAAAGTTGCCGAGATCGAAGGCGGCTACCTCATCACCCTGGATGGTGAAAATCTTGGCTCTATTATCGGCCACCGTGGAGAGACTCTCGATGCTCTTCAGTATCTTGCCTCCCTCAAAGCCAACGAGAAGGGCAGCTACGTGAGAATTGCCCTCAACATAGGCAACTATCGCGAGAAGCGCGAAGAGGCTCTTCGCAGCCTGGCAAGGCGTATGGCTTCCCAGGTGCTCCGTTCGGGCAGAAATCGCCGCTTGGAGCCCATGAACCCTTATGAGCGCCGCATTATTCACACCGAGATCCAGGGCATTGAAGGTGTTGTTTCCAACTCTGTGGACGAAGGCATTAATCGCCGCGTTGTTATAAGCCCCGAAAAGGGTGGCAGATCCGATTTCGGCGGAAGAAACAACCGTGGCCGCAGAGGCGATAGAAATCGTTCCAACAACACCGCAGCCCCCGCTACCGATCGCCCTGCCAAGAAGGATGCAGGAGATATCCCCCTTTACGGCAAGATCGAAAAATAACTTTTAAGCAATTCTGAGAAAGGAATTGATATTATGTCTGAACAGGCTAAGAACTTAAAGGATCAGCTTTTTATGAAGCGCCAGAACGGCAGATTGGCAAGCGACAGCACCGTGCTGGCCGCCGCCGATGATTTCTGCATCGGCTACGCTGATTATCTCAATAAGGGTAAAACCGAGAGAGAATGTGTTGCCGAGGGCATCAAAATTCTTTCTGCCCACGGCTTTAAGGAATATGATGCAACCGTTTCCTACAACCCCGGCGATAAGGTCTACTGCAACGTGCACAACAAATCCCTTATTGCAGCGGTGTTTGGCAAACAAGGCTTGGAAAACGGCACCGAAATGGTGTGCGCCCACGTTGATTCTCCCAGATTGGATCTTAAGCCCAATCCCCTTTATGAATCCGACGAACTGGCCTATTTCAAGACACACTACTACGGCGGCATTAAGAAATACCAGTGGACAGCCATCCCCATGGCTCTTCACGGCGTTATCATTAAAAAAAGCGGTGAATGCGTTAACGTCTGCATAGGCGAAGAAGAAAACGAACCTTGTTTTGTGGTCACAGATCTTCTTCCCCACCTTTCCAAGGAGCAGGATAAACGTAGCCTGAACGATGGTATCAAGGGTGAGGAACTGAATATCCTCATCGGCAGCCATCCCTTTAAGGACGACAGCGAAAGCGAGCTCGTGAAGCTGAACATCCTTAATATTCTCAATAAGAAATATGGCATTACCGAAGAAGATTTCCTTTCGGCAGAGCTGGAATGTGTTCCTGCCTTTAAGGCAAGAGATATCGGTTTTGATGGCTCTATGATGGGCGCCTACGGCCACGACGACAGAGTTTGTGCCTACCCTGCTCTTATGGCTATCTGCAACACAGCAGCCCCTGAGAAGACTGCTATTGTTGTGCTTGCCGATAAGGAAGAGATCGGCTCCTGCGGCAACACAGGTCTTGAATCCTCTATGCTGCGCGATTTCATTTGCGATATCGCTGCAAGCCAGGGTGTTCGCCCTGAAGTTGTGCTTCGCAATTCCGAGTGTCTCTCTGCTGATGTTAATGCCGCATTGGATCCCACTTTCCCCGAAGTACACGAAAAAATGAACGCCGCAAAGCTCAACTACGGTGCTGTTATCACCAAGTACACCGGTGCCCGCGGCAAGTCCGGCACATCCGATGCTTCGGCTGAGTTTGTTGCTGAAGTCCGCCGCTTCTTAGATGAAGCCGGAGTGGTGTGGCAGACAGGTGAGCTGGGCAAAGTAGATATGGGCGGCGGCGGCACAGTTGCCGTTTACGTGGCCAACCTGGGTGTAAGCGTTGTGGATCTGGGCGTCCCCGTTCTTTCCATGCACGCTCCCTTTGAGGTTGTGAGCAAGTTTGATGTTTATATGACATATCTTGCCTGCTTTGAATTCTTTAAGAAATAATCAAAGTAATAGGGCGGCAAGAAACATTGCCGCCTTTTTCTTTTAATTCCTATTTGTTCCTATGAAGGAGATGAAAATATGCCGAAATACGGATATTCGGAAATAACCCCCGAAATACTGAAGCTCACCGAGCTTTGCCGCAAAAGCGACTATATTGCCCCCGAGCTTTACAAGCAATACGACGTTAAACGTGGTCTGCGCGACCTGGACGGTAAGGGTGTTCTTACCGGCCTCACTGAAATAAGCGAGGTTTGTGCCTATACTTACGAAGATGGTGTGCGTATTCCCCAGGAAGGCGAACTGTTCTACCGCGGATACAGCATTGAGAAACTCGTGGAAGGCTTTGATAAGGGCGATAGGCTTGGTTTTGAAGAGATTACATACCTGCTTCTTTTTGGTGAACTGCCTACTGCAGAAGAACTTAAAAGATTTTCTTCTATGCTCTTCGATTACCGCACCCTGCCCAATAGCTTCGTGCGCGATATCATTATGAAGGCCCCCAGTTCCAGCGTTATGAACGCTATGGCAAGAAGCGTGCTCACCCTTTATTCCTACGACGACAATGCCGACGACATTTCTATTCCCAACGTTCTCAGGCAATGTCTGCAGCTTATATCTCTTTTCCCCCTTATTGCCGTTTATTGCTATCAGGCATATAATCACTATTTCAATGGAAAGAGTCTTGTTATCCACACACCCAAACCCGGTCTTTCCACTGCAGAACAGATCCTTTATATGCTGCGCCCCGATAATAAGTACACCGAATTTGAAGCCAGAGTGCTGGACGTTGCTCTTGTGCTGCATATGGAGCACGGCGGCGGCAACAACTCCACCTTCACCAACAGAGTTGTTAGCTCTTCGGGCACCGATACATATTCGGCTGTGGCTGCCTCACTCGGCTCCCTCAAGGGCCCCAGGCACGGCGGTGCAAATATTAAGGTTGTGGATATGATAGAAGACCTTAAGAACAACGTGAAGGATTGGGATAACGAAGATGAGATATCCGCTTATCTCACTGCGTTGCTCCGCAAACAGGCCTTCGATAATTCCGGCCTTATCTACGGCATGGGCCACGCCATCTACTCTGTTTCCGACCCGAGAGCAAATATCTTCAAGGGATACGTTGAACAGCTCTCCAAAGAAAAGGGCAAGGAAAAGGAA
This sequence comes from Acutalibacteraceae bacterium, assembly GCA_045644025.1. Taxonomy (GTDB): domain Bacteria; phylum Bacillota; class Clostridia; order Oscillospirales; family Acutalibacteraceae; genus JAZRGE01. The sequence goes on from JAZRGE010000082.1 coordinate 8,483, forward strand.
TTTGCCCTTTATTCCAAAGTGGAAAAGCTGGCTCCTCAGGTTATTGCCAACGAGCGCAAAGTCTATAAGGGTGTTAGCGCCAACGTGGACTTCTACAGCGGCTTTGTTTACAGCATGCTGGATCTGCCCACCGAGCTCTACACTCCCCTCTTCGCCATTGCAAGGATCGTGGGCTGGAGTGCACACCGCCTGGAAGAGTTGGTAGGCAGCGGCAAGATAATCCGCCCCGCCTACGAAAACGTAGCTCCCAGAAGAGATTACAAATCGGTAGAAGAAAGATAATCAAAACCCCCGAGATCAACTCGGGGGTTTATTTATATGTTACTTGCTTTAGAGCCAAACAAGTGATATTATATAAGCAATAAATTAAGGAGCTTATTTATGAAGGCTGATATCACACTTCGCCCAATAGCCCATATCCGCACCGATTTTCCCACAAAATTCGGTGTGCCGCGCCAAAGCGGAATCGCGCAGACACAAGCTAAAATAGTCTTTTTGCCCGAATACCGCAATCCCGATGCTCTGCGTGGGCTGGAGGATTTCTCCCATCTTTGGCTGATATGGCACTTTTCTTGCAACGATGCTTCGGAAAAGTTTTGCCCCACCGTGCGTCCTCCAAGGCTTGGTGGCAATAAAAAGGTTGGTGTGTTTGCCACCCGCTCACCCTTTAGGCCAAATCCGTTGGGGCTTTCCTGCGTGGAAATAAAGAAGATTGAGCACAACACAGAGCAGGGCCCTGTGATTCACGTGATGGGCGCCGATCTCGTGGATTCCACCCCTATTTATGATATAAAGCCCTATATTCCCTACACCGATTCTCGCCCCCTTGCTTTGGGTGGCTTTTCTGAAGACGTGCGCCACTATCGGCTGGAAGTGAATATAGACGAAAAAACCTTGAACATTTTCCCAGAAGAAAAGAGAGAAGCCCTGCTGGAAATATTAGCAGGCGATCCAAGGCCTTCCTACCACACCGATCCGGAAAGGATCTATGGTTTCCCCTTTGCCGGGCACGAAATAAAGTTCACCGTAGCGGATGGTCTGCTTAGTGTGAAAGAAATAATTAAGATATAAAAAAAGACGGGTTTGAACCCGTCTTTTAATTTACTATTTTATTGCTCTTCGGCTTCGTTGAACAGAATATCCGAAACATAAACGTTCACATTAGTGACAGCGCTGCCAATCATATTCTGAACCTTTTCCTTAACGTTGCGCTGAACGGATTCAGCCACATCCTTAAGGCGGAAGCCTTCCTTAACCGAGATATAAACATCTAAGGAAATAGTGCCGCTGGCATTGTTGACCCTAACGGACTTGGAACCTTTATCTCTGGACACGATATTTTTTATAGAAGCGGGGCGAGTGGCCATACCTGCCACACCTTCAACCTCCAGAGCAGCCACAGATACCATTCTGGCGATAACCTCGTTATTTATAGCAAGGCCGTAGTTTCCATTATTTCTTTCCACAGGCAATACCTCCCTTTTGCTTGATTATATCACATCGATTTCCGCCGTGCAACTATTTTGATGTAAGAATTTTAATTTTATCGGCAGAAAAATTCGTCTTGGCCGAAGCAATATCCATTATCTGCATCGTTTCACTGGCCAGAAGCTTATCTTCCTTCTTCACAACCACGCTTATGTCGTCGGCACTAAGCACCGCCACGGCATCCTTAAAGCCCTTCGCTTTAATAAGGCTTTCTATTGCTGCTTCGGTTTCTATATCCTTGGCAATTCTCGCAATTTCATCCTGGGCCTGCTTTCTGGCTGTCTCGTCGGTCTTAACGTTATCCACGGTGGTTTGAAGCAGTTTCACCGCATCTTCTCTTGCTTTTTTGCGGTCGGCTCTGGTCTTTGCGAAGAAATCTTCGGTAGCACCGGATCCCGTCTGTTGGGCTTGAGCACCCACATACTGAGCCTGCCCCAACACCTTTGATGAAGTATCGCCCAGATAATTATCATAGGTATTTCCGCCTGCATATTCCATATTAAGCCACACGGCTCCCCCCAGCGCCAAAATAAGTGCAGCTATTGCGATCTGCCTTTTTCCCACTATAAAACCTTTCTTCATAAAAAATACCTCCGTTTTAATATACTCCCCTGCCAACAACGCTTATATTCTCCGCAGAAATATTAAGCGCCGTTGAAAGGGCTTCAACTATCGCGTTAACAACCTCGGCCTTTTGACCGCCGCTGCACACCACCGAAACACCGCGAATTTTAGGAGTGAGCTCGGTGAGTACCACAGCCTCTTCATTGCCGTCGCCGTCGGTCACGGTTATATAGGTCTCGGCGGTGCTGCCGCTCTCACTAAACTTACCACCATCACTCTGACCCGTGTTAGAATTATCCTTTTTTTGCTCGGTGGCATAGATATATTCCACACCGGTCTCCAACGTCACGAGCACCTTCGCACCCTTTTTGCCCGTTATCTCATTCACCGTGCGTGCTATCTTTTCTTCCAGCCATTCACAATATTCATAGGAGCTTAACGTGGCTGAGGTCTGCACAGATTTAGTTTGCTCCTTTTTAGGCAGCACCGAAGAAAGCGCTATAAGCAGCATACCGGCCAAGCCTAAGCCTATAAGCCAGCGATTGGCTCCCGGCTTCTTCAACCATTTTTCAAAAAACTCTTTATTCATCCGCCACCTCCACAAGGTCGGGGTGCACCCCCAGGGTGTAAGCCACCGCTTGCTGCGCGTTGTTTTTATCAACTTCGGATATTCCCAATATTTTCACACTATTTATAGATATGCTTTCTTTATCGTTAATATCCATATCCACCAATATTTTTGCCCCCTCGATGCCCAGTGCTTTGAGCACGCTCTGTGCCATACTCACGCATTGGCGCTGTGCTATGGCTATTGTCGGCACAACCTGATCTATACTCACACCTGCCGCCATATCCCCACCGCTTTCATCTGAAATCGCCACAGAAAAAATGGGTGTAAGCACCGAAAGTAATGCTGCAAGCCCAAAAGCAATCTCCACAGATTTCTTTATTCGGCTCTCGGGCAAGGCTATCCGAAGCACTCCAAGGCAAACAAGCGCTGTGCATATTGCCGAGATCATCTGCTTTAGTCCGTTCATACTGCAACACCCCCAACCGCCGACGAAACAACAGCAAAGGATATTATGAACAAAAGCCCCACATATATGGCAATTCCTGCAAAGAACGCCATGGCGCTATCGCAGGAGCGAAGCAGGCCTTCTACCTTTGGGGCGCACACCATACCGCTTACAACGGCGCCCACGTTAAGCGCCAATCGCCAAAGAGCCAGCTCTAATATCACGGGAATAAGAATGGCTGCCAAGGCCACCACGGCGTAGCCCGCCGCCGAAGTGCCGAGCAAGGAAACCGAACTCTTCACAGCCGACACCGCCTCCCCCACCGCAGAACCTACAAGGGGAATATTCCCCACCAGATATCTTGCTGCTTTCAGCGACAACGAATCAGCCGAAGCCGTGAGGCTGCTTTGAAGTGAAAGTACACCTAAAAACAACGTGAGAGCCGCAGAAAGGCTCCACGTGGCCACCTTTTTTATAAGTTCGGCCAATCTTTCGGCAGAATTTATAGGTGACACACAGGCCGAGATAGATAGCGCCAAATACATTCCCATAAGAGGAGCAAGGCCAAAAGATATGAGCTGAGCCACACCCTGAGTGGCTGCCTGAAGCATAGCTGCCGATGCAGTGCCTGTGGCTGTAAACCCACCCGATATGATAACTGCCGCGTAAATCGGCACCGTGGCCGACATAAATGCCGTGGCACTTCTTATTGCAGATATTGCCACTTCCACCGATTGATACATTGGCACGAGCACGACCGACGCTATGCAAAGTACACTCACCAGCTGAACTGCAGGATAATTATTCTTCTCCCCCATAGCCAACGTGATAAGACTAAGGATAAGTATCAGACCGATTAGAGAAATACAGGCGGTAAGCGGAGCCTTCATCCCACCTTTAAGCAGGCCGAAAATATGCTCGAACACACCCGAAACGGAAAGCTGCGGCAGTTCACCCGATTGGGCATCCACCCCTATGTTTTCCAGCAGCTCCTTGGCTGAATCAGGCAGTTCATCATATATTTGGCCTATGCCGCTGCTCTCATATTGCTTAGAATAAATCTCCTCGGGGCTTTCGGCAGAGGCAGACGACGGTAGTGAAAGCAAAATTACTGCTGTGAGCACACAAATTATCTTTTTCATAATTATCCTATTAGTCTGTCTGTTATCTTAAGCACCGAATCCACTAAAGGCAGGCATATAAACACAATAGATAATTTGCCCGCCGTTTCCACCTTAGCTGCCAAGGAATTCTGCCCGAAATCTCGGCAAAGATCTGCAGCGAAATCGGTAATGTAGCAGATACCCACCGTTTTTAGCAGCACCGAGAACACCGACGTGAGCCCGCTGGTTTCCATTCTGCCCCTAATCTCCGCTATGATCTCCAAAGCCGGCTGCAACAAGAGCATCAGCGAAAACACCCCTGCCGCTGCAGAAACAAGCAGCGCAAATTCGGGGCGATAATCCTTAAGAAACACCACCACTATTCCTGCAACGGTGCATAAGCCTATAACCGACCATATCATAGCCCGAACACCGATTTGATCGTATCGAACAGATTACTTATCTCGGTTACAATCATCATAAGCACCACTATAAGCCCTGCCAGCGTTGTAAGCATAGCCTGCTCCTCCCTGCCCGAACGCACAAGAAGTTGGTGCAGCACCGAAACTATTATGCCTATAGCGGCAATTTTGAATATGAAATCTACGTCCATTCCGATTCAGCATCCCCTACACAAGCAATATAAATATAGCTATTCCCCCAAAGGCACCCAGGGAAATATAAAGTTTCTCCCTATCTGCGCGCTCGGCTTTGGCACTATTCAATAGCGAATTGAACCGAGCAAAATAAATATCACAATATTTAAGTTGACCTTCCAGATCACTTTTGCCAAGTCCACGGCAAAACTCTCGGCCGAGAGCACAATTTTCATTTTTGCCTTCTTTTGAAAACCACTCTAAATGCGGATATTTTTGCTCCATATCCTTAAGCACTCTGTCGGCTGCTTTTTGGCTATAGCGAATCTCGTTTTTTATATCCTCAAGGCAATAGATCGATGTTTCTATTTGCCGCTGCCTTTTGCGAAGTTCCGCTGATTTCATTATTCCTGCCAGAAAAGCCGAAAGCGAGAGCATCAAGATTCCCAAAATGCGCATTTAAGATCTCCTTTGTTTTGCAGATGGCCGTTTCGCCGCCTGCCGACTTATCTAAAACAGCCACGTTGGCCATAAACGGAGCTATTTTTCGAAACCATATATTATTTCTGAGTTCATCCCTATCAGCAGCATGCAGGGTGGCAACACATTCAACTCCGGAGGATGCCGCCTTTTGTATGGCAAGCACGTCTGCTTCACTGCCAATCTCATCAAAAGCTACTACTTGAGGATTAAGCGTGCGCACAGCCATCATCACTGATTTGGATTTTTCTATGCCGCAAAGTACGTCGGCAAAGCCTATATCCATCTGTGGTTCGCCGCCCCACACGGCCGATATCTCCCCTCTTTCGTCCGCCACGGCCACCCTTAGGAATTCACCAAACTCCCCCGATGAGCATCTGCGCACAATATCGCGAAGCATTGTTGTCTTGCCGCAACCGGGTGGGCCTGCCAGCAACAGTCCTCCCCTGAGATACCTGCGATCTATAGAAGCCGAACAACCCTTTATCTGCCCTGCTATTCTTATGTTCACGGAAGAAATATCTCTGATGTTTTTCACCCTGCCATCTGCAATCACACCGCTGCCGCACAAACCTGCTCTATGGCCACCCCGAAGAGCAATAAAGCCCTGTGCTATCTCTTCCTGATGGCAATAAACCGAGCCGCCGCAAAGCAGAATTACCGTTTCTTCCAATTGGGTCGGCGTGGCAACGGCGCTGTGCTGATTCGGCGCATTGCAGCAGGTTCCGAATTTATCGGGAAACAGCGTGGAGTTTCTGCATATCAACGCCACTGGTTTGCCTGCTCTTAACCGAATTTCGTTCACATTGGCGGCTATATCGGAAGGCAGATTTTTAAGCCCCGCTCGAATGCCGTAAGGCAAATAGTTTATCACTTCATAAAAAGCTTCGCTTGTCAACCTTGTCCCCTCCTACAAGATAATATGAAAGGCGGCAGCGTTGTAGAACAACACTGCCGCCGTAAGAAACAATATTCTGTTTAATTACTTGATTTTCTCAATGAACATATGTGCCGCTTTATAAATATCGCCGCCGCCCATCGTGAGCACCAAATCGCCCGAGGATGCTGTCTTTTTAAGATATTCCACGGCATCGGCGAAATCGCAGGCAAGATAGGAGTTTTGCAGCCTATCCGTGATATATGCGGAATCAATTCCTGTTGTGTTCTGCTCACGAGAGCCCATAATCGGGGTGAGCACCGCAATATCCGCAAGGGAAAGTGCCTTCACAAATTCATCCTTAAGTGCCTCTGTGCGGCTGAAGGTGAAGGGCTGGAAGACAGCTATCACACGATTAAACTGCAGCTGCTTTGCCGCCTTGAGAGTGGCTTCGATCTCGGTGGGATGGTGAGCATAGTCATCGGCCACGGTGATGCCGCCGTATTCGCCCAATCGCTCAAATCTGCGGCCTGCACCGCCAAAGCTTTCCACGCCGAGCTTTATATCATTAAGGCCAACACCCAGATAATACGCTGTGGCAATAGTGGCCAGAGCATTATAAACATTATGGCCACCGGGAATATTAAGGCTGATATCTATGCTTTCTTCGCCAACCACCGCTGTAAATTCCATTCCTGCGCGGCCGGGCCTTATATTCTCGGCGCGGCAGAAATTGTTTTCGCCAAGGCCGAAGGTGAACACACGGCCATCATATTCCTTCACAACACCTAAAGCCAGATCATCATCGCCGTTAACAAATGCCACCTTAGACATAAAAACAAACTTGCGGAAGGATTCGCAGAGATTTTCCATAGAACCAAAATAATCCAGATGATCGTTATCAATATTAAGCAGAATGGAAATATCGGGCGACATCTGCAAAAATGTATCCACAAATTCGCAGGCCTCGCATACCATTATCTCGCTTTCACCCGCTCTGCCGTTGGCATTGATAAGAGGGAGCTTGCCGCCTATCACTGCCGAAGGATCAAGCCCTGCCATAAACAGCACCTGAGTGAGCATGGAGGAAACGGTAGTTTTGCCGTGAGTTCCGCTAACACCGATAACGTTATCAAAACGGCGAGTGAGGGCACCCAGCAGATGAGAACGCTCCATAGTGGGAATTCCTCTCTCCTTGGCAGCCACAAGTTCGGGATTATCGGCCGAAATGGCAGCAGAATAGACCACCAGCTCACAATCGGCAAGATTATCGGCATTATGACCCATATAGACTTTTATACCCAATTCCCTGATCCTGCGAAGATTATCGCTTTCGTTGTTATCAGAGCCGCTCAGAATATAACCTTTGCTATGCAATATGGCAGCAAGCGGATTCATTCCCGATCCGCCGATACCTATCATGTGAACCTTCTTGACCCCATCTATTATGCGGTCTTCAGCACGAAATTCCTTCATGAAATGCTTTCCCCCTTGATTTTTTGAAGTCGGTACTGCATTATTATCTTATATTATATTGCTTTTGCTCCCAAAAATAAACACTTATTTTGCGAAAGTTGGTGATTTTTTGATGTTTCCCATAAGCGCTGCGGCAAAAACGGCTATAGACACACTGGAAAGCCACGGATTTGAGGCCTATTGCGTGGGTGGCGCGGTGCGCGATCTTTTAATGGGCAAAGTGCCAACCGACTACGATATCACCACCAAGGCCCTGCCTCAAGACGTTGTTAACATCTTCCCTAAAACAGTTGCCACAGGCATTAAGCACGGCACAATAACAGTTTTGCTGGATAAGGAGGCAATAGAAATCACCACCTACCGCACCGATGGTGAATATGCCGACAACCGCCACCCCGAAAAAGTGCGGTTTGTGGCAGGAATAGAAGAGGATCTCGGCCGCAGGGATTTCACAGTAAACGCCATTGCCTATTCACCCTATAGGGGCATCTTGGATCCGCTGGGCGGCCGAGAAGATATTGAAAATAAAATCATAAAATGCGTGGGGCAACCCGAAAAAAGGTTTAATGAGGATGCGCTTCGAATTATGCGTTGTTTCCGCTTTGCCTCCACTCTCGGCTTCAGCATAGAAAGGCACACCTTGCGCGCGGCTGTGAGCCTTATTCCTCTGTTGCAAAACATAAGCCGAGAAAGGATATTTGCAGAGTTTATTAAGACTCTTACGGGGAACCACCCCCATAAAGCATCTCCTCTTTTGGGCGATGGTCTGGAGCTTTTGGATCGCGTACCCGCGGATGCTTCCGCTCGCTTTGCGGCCTGGTGTGCCTTAAACGGGCGAGATACCGCTATCACTGCCGCCGCGCTTCGCAGTTCTGCGGCATTTGCCGAAAAGTCTGCCAACATAAGCCGAAATATTGAATTTAGTGCCACCGATATGTTTGCTGTTAGAAAGCAGATTGTAAATTACGGATTCGAAGACGTGAGAATGGGGCTAATTATAGGCAAAGAGATCTTTGGCCGAGCCATAGATCAAACAATCCATTTGCTTGAAAATGCCGAAAAGGAAATTTTTCCGCTATCCCCTGCCCATATGGCGCTTAGCGGTGCCGAACTTGAAGCACTGGGGCTTCGGGGAAAGCAAATAGGTGATGTCCTGCAAAAGCTATTTATGACAGTGCTGGCCGATCCTTCAAAAAACACAAAGGAAGATCTGCTGAAAGAAGCCAAAAATTTAATATATTTTTCACACAGATGAAAGATCCTCATAAAATGTTAGAGAACATTTATGGGGATTTTTTATGGGGTGATAGAATGCAACACATTGCTATTTTAGGCGGAGACGAACGGCAAATACATCTGGCCGAGCTCCTGCGTGAAGAACAATACATTACCGAACATATTTTTGGGAACGCTCCCTACTGCGAGGCCAACTTCAGAATTCTTATGCACAAAGCCGATACGGTGATCCTTCCAATTCCTTTAAGCCGTGATGGGCTGACGCTCAACGCGCCGCTATGCAAGGAAACTATACTTATGAATCACTTAGCTCCCCTTTGCCGAGGCAAAAACGTGTTTGCCGGAGCTGTGAGTGCCACCACTGCCGCCGCCTTTGCCAACGAAGGCGTTGAAATTCACGATTATTCCCAGCGAGAAGAGTTTGCAATAATGAATGCAGTGGCCACCGCCGAGGGCGCCGTTGCATTGGCTATGGGCAACACACCACACACGATAGCAGGCAGCCGATGCCTTGTGGTGGGCTACGGCCGCATTGGCAAGGTGCTTTGCAATATGCTGGATTCACTGGGTGCGATAGTTTCGGCTTCGGCCCGAAAGGCCAAAGATATTGCCTGGATAGAAGCAAATCACCTGCATTCGGTGGCCACCGATCAAATAGATTCGGTGCTTCCCGATTGCGATATCATATTCAATACAGTCCCCCACTCGGTGCTTGGCCCAAAAGAATTGGCCTGCTGCAAAAACACAGCCATTATTATAGAGCTTGCCTCAGCTCCCGGCGGAATAGATACAACCACGGCAGGCAGGCTGGGGATTCAAGTGCTCAACGGCGGTGGGCTTCCCGGCAAGGTAGCTCCCCTTTCGGCGGCCGCCTACATCAAAGAAACTATTCTTAACATCTGCAGGGAGGAAAAATTATGAAAGGTTTAAACATAGGTTTCGGAATGTGCGGTTCTTTTTGCACTCTGGCCGAGGCAATAGAGCAAATGGAGCATTTAGTGATTTTGGGAGCGAACGTTTGGCCTATAATGTCGGCCACGGCATACACCACCAACACCCGATTTGGAAAAGCCGAGGAAATTAACCGAAGGATAGAAGAGATTTGCCGAAAAAATATTATTCACGATATAGCATCTGCCGAACCGATCGGCCCCCAAAAAATGCTGGACGTGATGGTGGTGGCGCCCTGCACAGGCAACACCATGGCCAAACTTGCTGCTGGGATCACCGATACTGCCATCACAATGGCTGTGAAGGCACATCTGAGAAACGACAGACCCGTGGTGCTGGCCCCTGCCACCAACGACGCCCTCACCGGCTCGGCAAAGAACATAGGTAAACTTTTGAACACAAAGAACGTCTATTTCGTGCCATTCGGGCAAGACGACGCCAAAAATAAACCCGCTTCCTGCATAGCGGATTTCCGAAAAATCCCCGAGACTATATCCTTAGCGCTGGTAGGCAAACAGATTCAGCCGTTGCTGCAATAAAAAAAGGAGCCACGCGGCTCCTTTTTTATTAGAAGGTTTTAGTCATCAAAATATGGGGGCAATGCTCCTCCATAGTGGTAACGTCTGTTTTGGAATAGCCCAGTTTTTCATAAAAGCCTGCGGCCTGCACCTGGGCAAGTATCACAGCTCCCGAAACGCCCTTTTCCTTAAGCCATTTTTCGGCTTCACACACCATTTTTTCGCCCAAACCTTGGCCTCGCATATTCTTAACAACAGCTATGCGGCCTATCTTATGGGCAGAATATTCGGAAGCAAAGTGCACACGGCATGTGCCTACTGCCGCGCCATCAATATATCCCACAAAGTGCGTTGCGTTTTCTTCAAACTCATCAAATTCGTCTTTGAATCCCTGCTCTGCCATAAAAACCGCTTTGCGAATTTCGGCAGCGTCATCGGGCAGGATGCTGAATACCTTTATTTCCATTCGATCAAGCCTTCATTATTCTTTTATATGCTTTGGTGGCAATAAGTGCCGCAAGAACGCCGAGGGTGATAACTATCTCGGGCAGCATAAAGGAGCCGTTGTAGGTGACAGAATACCAAAGAGCACCCCAGAAGCCCATCTCGGTGATGTAATCCCAAAGGAGCAAGCCCGAGAACAGATGCATCACAAATCGGAGCACCATAGCCAGGGTGGCCGAGAGCATCACACCCACGTTGCCTTTTTTCTTAAACACACCTGCGAAGCACAAGACTGTGTAGGGCAGAATATAATCCAGCATAATGCAACCCACTAGAATAATGGGAGAAAGGCCCCAGGAAAGAACCTTTGCAAGGCTTAGACCCATCTGCACCACCGAATAAGTGAATGCTGTGAAAAATCCCCACTTAAAATCATATTTAAGTACAATAAGGATTATCGGCAGCATGCTTGCAAGTGTGGCCTTACCGCCGAATGCCAGGGGCAGCGGAACAATGGGAAATTCGCTGAGCACTGCAGCCAGAGCAATCATCACAGCAGTTAAAGCCAGTCTTTTCAGATTTTCTTTTTTCATTTTATCCTCCTGAAAAACAAAAATTGCACGCAGCTTACCGATGCTGTGTGCAAACAAAGACGGCTTATAAGGCACTTATAAAACATCCCTTCGTCGGCATTATCCGCATCAGGTAAAAGGCCGCTGAAGCGACCTAAGGGTCGGAACTCACAGTTCCCTCTCAGCCCCTTACGGGACTCCCCTTGCTTTGCATTGTGATAATACCACCAAATATTTGCTTTGTCAATAAAAAACTTTTGCTCCGCAAACAGAAAAAATTAAAAAACATATTGTAGTTTTTAAGGCAAGGTGGTAAAATAAAGGGGAATATGCTTTTTGCTAAAAAGTAAAAGGAGCGAAAGTAAAATGGAAATTGCAAATAAGGGTGGTCTCACCCCTAATCACGGAAAAAAGCTTGTGGTGGATCTTGAAGAAGGAAGATTCGCAAGATACCCTGTGAAGACTCATGTTGTTAAATCTGGCGATAGCCTTTTCGAGCTGCTCGACACCTATGTGAAGGAGCATCTGCAGGAAGGCGATCAGATATATCTGAGCGAAAAAATGGTAGCTATCAGCCAGGGCAGGGCTATCCCTATTGATGAAATCAAGCCCTCCAAGCTGGCTTTATTCCTGCTCAAGTTTGTTTATAAATCCCCCCACGGCGTTGGCCTCGGCAGCCCCTACACAATGGAGCTTGCCATCCGCGATGTTGGCGCTCCCCTTATTTTGCTCGGCGCTTTCTGCGCTGCACTCACAAAGCCCTTCGGCATTCGCGGCGTTTTCTACAGAGTTGTGGGCAACCGTGCCCGCACGATCGATGGCCCTGCCGATTATGTTATCCCTCCCTATAACAAATATGCCAAAATGTCTCCCTTAAAGCCCCAGAAAGTCAGCCGCGAGCTGGCTGCCCACATTGGCTGCGACGTTTGCATCATCGATGCCAACGATCTTGGCCTGGAAGTGCTGGGCAACAGCAACAAAAAGCTTATCAAAAAGGATTACGTTCGCAGATTGTTTAAGGACAATCCCCTGGATCAGAGCATCCAGCAGACTCCTATCGCTATAGTTCGCCGCGTGGCAGATGATTTTGTGGAGCCCGATTACGAAACCGACGCCGCAGAAAAGGAGCAGGCAGAATGAGCAAGATAGAAACTAAATGCGTTCAAGCGGGTTGGACTCCCAACGAGGGCGACCCCAGAGTGCTCCCCATTGTGCAGAGCACAACGTTTAAGTATGATTCCTCCGAGCTTTTGGGAGATATGTTTGATCTCAAGGCTTCGGGCCATTTCTACACCCGCCTTTCCAATCCCACTTTGGAGGCTGTAGAAAATAAGATAGCCCAGCTTGAGGGCGGTGTGGGTGCAATGCTCACCTCCTCCGGCCAGGCTGCATCCACTGTATCGGTGCTCACTATCTGCCGTGCAGGCGATCATGTAGTGAGTTCCACCTCCATCTACGGCGGCACCTTTAATCTTTTTAATATCACGCTCAAGCAGATGGGTATTGATTTCACATTTGTGGATCCCGATGCTTCCGATGAAGAGATTCAGGCTGCTATCCGCCCCGAGACTAAGCTTATCTTTGGTGAGACATTGGCCAATCCTGCCCTTTCTGTGCTGGATATTGAGCGCTGGGCAAACGTGGCTCACAAAAACGGACTCCCCCTTGTAGTAGATAACACATTCGCCACCCCTTACGGTTGCCGTCCCTTTGAGTTCGGAGCAGATATCGTGGTGCACTCCACCAGCAAATATATGGATGGCCATGCCGTATCTCTCGGCGGTGTTGTTGTGGATTCCGGCAATTTTGATTGGACTTCCGGCAACAAATATCCTATGATGACCGAGCCCGACAACTCCTATCACGGAACTGTTTTTGCCGAGCACTTCGGCAATGCCGCCTTTATTGCTAAGGCAAGGCTCCACGTGATGCGCGATCTCGGCCTGCAGATGAGCCCCTTCAACGGCTTCCTGCTTAATCTCGGCTTGGAGACTTTACACCTGCGTATGCCCCGCCATTCCGAAAACGGCCTGGCTGTGGCAAAGTGGCTCGAGGCAGACGATAGGATCGCTTGGGTCAACTACCCCGGCCTGGAATCCAGCAAATATTATCCCCTTGTTCAGAAATATCTGCCCGATGGTGCCAGCGGTGTTATCTCCTTTGGTGTTAAGGGCGGAAGAGCCGCTTCGGAGAAGTTTATGAATTCCACCAAGTTGGCCGCCGCTGTTATCCACGTGGCCGATGCCAGAACAGGTGTGACTCACCCCGCCAGCACCACTCACCGCCAGCTCACCGATGAGCAGCTTGTGGAATGCGGAGTGTTCCCCGATCTGGTGAGGCTTTCGGTTGGTATTGAGAATGTGGAAGACATTATCGCTGATATCGACCAGGCTCTCAACCAAATATAATTGAAAATTCGCAAAACAAAGCCCCGTCGGTTTCCCGACGGGGCTTAATATTTTTTATCACATTACTTCCGGTGCGTCTATCTTAAGAGCGGCCAGCATATTTTTAAGCACGGCTGCAGTCTGCGCACAAAGGAAAAGGCGAGCGTTTGTGAGCTTTTCATCCACTCCGCGAACACGGCAGGCATTATAGAATTTATGGAAAAGAGCTGCCAGATCCATAACATAGCGTGTGATGCGGGAAGAATCATAATTCTTGGCGGCCAGCTCCACCTCGGCTGTGAGCGATGCCAGATGAGAAATAAGTTCTCTTTCTTCGGGGGCTGTGAGCAATGCCAGCTCTTCTCTGCTGCTACCCTTACACACCACACCTTCGGCGGCCAGATTCTTAATAATGCTGCAGATTCTGGCGTGGGCATACTGCACGTAGTAAACAGGGTTCTGGCTGGACTGCTCCACGGCCAGATCCAGATCGAAATCAAACTGGGAATTGGACTCGCGCATATTAAAATAAAATCTTGCGGCATCCACGGGCACTTCATCAAGAAGAGTCTTAAGAGTGATAGATTTACCGGTACGCTTGGAGACCTTTACAACCTCGCCATCGCGCACCAGGCGAACCATCTGCATAAGCACAACATCCAACTTGTTACCATCTTCACCGATGGCATCCATAGCACCTTTAAGGCGTGCCACGTGGCCGTGGTGATCGGCGCCCCAAATGTTGATAACTTTATCGAATCCGCGAGCGCGGAATTTATTGCGATGATAAGCAATATCGGCAGCAAAATAGGTGGGATTGCCGTTGGCTCGGATAAGAACTTCGTCCTTTTCTCCGCCGTATTCGGTGGCCTTATACCAAAGTGCGCCGTCCTTCTCAAATGTGAGGCCCTTAGCCTTCATACCCTCGATCACTTCATTGAGCTCGCCCGATTCGTAAAGGGAAGATTCCCTGAACCACACATCGTAGTTCACGCGGTATTTGGCAAGATCTGTGCGAAGGCCTTCCACATTAAGGGGCAGGGCATATTCTGTGATAGCCTTTTTAAGAGCATCGGGATCATCCAGAAATTTATCACCGTGGATAGAGGCAAACTCGGCGGCACGGACTTTAATATCCTCACCGTGGTAGCCATCTTCGGGGAATTCGGTATCCGGGCGATAGATCTGCATATATCTTGCCAAAAGGGATGCACCAAACTTTTCTATCTGGTTGCCTGCATCGTTCACATAAAATTCTCTTGTTACATCATAGCCTGCAAGATCAAGCACAGCGGCCAGGCCATCACCCAAAGCACCGCCTCGGGCATTACCTATATGCATAGGGCCTGTGGGATTGGCAGAAACAAATTCCACCATCACCTTTTTGCCGCCGCCCATCTCGGAGCGGCCGTAGGATTCGCCTTCTTTTTCGATAGTGAGCAGAACGTCGCTATAAAAATCATCGCCTGCAAAGAAATTAAGAAAACCGGGGCCAGCCACCTCGGCACGATCAAAATACGTGCCTTCCAAAGAAAGACTGGCCACTATTTCATCGGCAATCATTTTGGGAGCCTTGCGAAGGTTTCTTGCCCAAAGCATAGCTGCGTTGGCGGCAAAATCGCCGTGAGATCTATCTGCAGGGATCTCCACCGTGAATTCGGGCAGATCTGCAACCTGAAATGCAGCGTTCGCCGCATTTGCTACTGCCTTTCTGATCTGTTCCTTTGCAATCCTTATCATATCCGACATTATTCTACCACCTCAACCGAAATTTCAACCTGGTTCTTGCTGAGAAGACCCATATTTATATCAATAGTGTAGCTCAAAAAAAGCTCTCCCCCTGTTTCTCCCAGGGTGTTTTTTATATTTTCGCCAAAGACACCTACCATCATTTCCCCTTGGGGAATAACATAATGGCAGAGATGCCTTTTGCCTTTTTGGATGACTATCCTGCCGGCTGCAGAGGTGCCTCTTTTAAGCATAGCAGTTCTTTCGCCATCTATCATAAGCTCGGTCTGCACACCCTCAAGGTCTGCTCCCTCGTTGTAAACAAGTTTTACGCGGCGATCGTTGATATCCATATAGCCTTCGGTGATCATTTCGATCACATCGGGTTCATTATCTCCAACCGATTGCGTGCCCTTGATTTTTAATATAACATCTGTCATAGGAACACCTGCTCCAAAATGATACTGTTTCACAACAATTAGATATAATACCACATTTCACTCGAAAGAGCAATACCGCATTTCCAACAAATTGCACGAAAAATACAGCATTTTTTCATTGAAAACTATTAAAGTGTA
>JAZRGE010000083.1:0-8618 GCA_045644025.1 Acutalibacteraceae bacterium
CCTAAAAGCACGAAGAACACCAGCGAAGCAACATCGTTCCATATCTTTCTTAAAGCCGTGCGCATAAAGCAATAGAAAATGCAGACACAAAACAGCGCAGGTACAAACCAAGACGGATCGTTGTATCCAAAAGAAGTGCCCATAGATAGAATTCTACGCAGCAATCCGAAGAATGAAACTTTGCCGAAATTTATAATACCAAACGCCCTTAGCAACGCTGTGACCACACCATAGAATGCGATCCAACACACATACGGAAGCAACGATTTCTTGAACTTGTTCCAAGAAAAGGAAAAGAAACTTTGCACTTTTGCGCAATGCTTCACATTAAAGAAATAGCCGGAAATGAACATAAAAAGCGGCATGAAGAATGAATCATAAGGGAAAATATCATATAGAAAGTTGATAGGGCGGCCCAGATGCTCATCCACCACAAAAAGGGTGCCCAAGGCCGATAATATCATAAATGCCTTATTGCTCTTCTTGCCCACCGAGCTTTGCAAGGCTTGAGTTTTATTAGTCTGTTCCATACTTCACCTTTATAGATCATTGTGATTTTTTATAATTATATCACCACACATACAAGCTTGCAATACGGTATTTTTATTCCGTTGAGATCACAATACCGTCTTTATCTAAAAAGATTGCAATATTTAGAAAGGCGTGTTATAATCTAAAAAGATTTTATCTTTAATAAAGGAGATAATCTGATGTCTAAGAAAAACGCTTTGGTAGTGGGCGGGGCCAGCGGTGTTGGTGCCGCGTTCGTAAACCGCTTGATCGATGCCGGCTACAATAAGATCTACATAGCTGATCGTGCTGAGCCTGTGTTTATCGCAGATAATATTGAATTCATCCGATTTAATCTTGTTTCCGATAATATTGAGGATCTGGGAAAGTTGGATGTTGATACTCTTTTTATCACCGCAGGTGTTGGCAGGCTGGATTACTTCGGCACTAATTCTGATATAGAAATCGAGACCGGCTTCAGAATCAACACCCTTGCTGTGATTAAGCTCATTCGCACCTTCTGGAATAGGATCCATTCCGATAAGGATTTTCTTTGCGGAGTTATGTCCAGCATAGCAGGCCACGTTTCCTCCCCTTTATATGCCGTGTATTCGGCCACTAAGGGTGCTGTTTCCCGCTTTGTGGAAAGCGTTAATGCGGAGCTGGCAGGCGAAGGGTTTTCAAACCGCATTTTGGATGTTTCTCCCGGCAATATAAAGGGCACCCGTTTCCACGGCGGAGAGAACGATCTTTCTCTTATCGCTCCCTTGGCTTCGGATATCTATGATAAGCTTTGCGCTAAGGAAAATCTTTTTATTCCCAACTACGATATCTACGAAGGCGTGCTTGCACGCTATAATGCCGATCCTGAGAATTTCGGCATTAGCAGCTATGAATACAAACTCTCTCAAGGCAGTTTAGAGACTAAGCCCCGCATTAAAGTGGGCTATCTCACCGGTTCATTTGATCTGTTCCACATCGGCCATCTAAACATCCTTCGCAGGGCCAAGCAATATTGCGATTATCTTGTTGTGGGAGTTCACACCGATGGTTCTCACAAAGGTAAAGAGCTTTTTATTCCCCTGGCCGAGCGTATGGATATTGTGGGAAGCTGCAAATACGTGGATAAGGTAATCGAGTGTTCTCAGTCCGATTTGGATGCATACGACGAAATAAAATACGACTATCTCTTTGTAGGATCCGACTACAAAGGCACCGACCGCTTTAATCACTACGAAGAGGTGCTCAATCCTAAGGGAGTGAAGATAATCTATTTCCCCTACACAAAAGGCACCAGCAGCACCCAGCTTAGAGATGCTCTGGAAAAGAAATAGCATTAAAAAGCCGCGAAGATAATTCTTCGCGGCTTTATTTATTTTATAGGGTTCCACTTTCGGCTTAGCCTGAAAGCCGTGAAAACGGAAAACAAAAGCAGATTATGTGCTATCATACAGCCCCAAGCGGCAACGAGGCCCATATTAAGGAATTCTATGCAAATAAACGTGCCAACAATGCGAATAAGCCACATACCGATAATATTGGTAATGAACGGCATCACTGTGCGACCCATGCCCTGCATCATACCTTCAATAATAATAGACACACCGTAAAACGGTTCGGAAAGCGCTACCATTCGCAGTACTATCACGCTCAGAGCAATCACCTGCAAATCCTTAGAGAAAAGCGATACCATTTGCGGCGCAAAGGCAAAAAGCGTTGCTCCCGAAATCACCATAAGCACAACTTCAATAAATATTATCATTCCGGAAAGCTCCGAAAGTCGCCTTCTGTCCCCTGCTCCAACCGCATTGCCCGCAAGTGTAGCGGCGGCCGTCTGCATACCGTAGCCCGGGATGTAGAACGCAGATTCAACAGTGTTGGCAATTGTGTGAGCGGCGGTGGATATTCCGCCAAGTGAATTCACCATTGCGGCAAAAAAGACATATCCAAGAGACGTGCCGAAACGCTGCAAAGCATTGGGAAATGCCACCTTAAGGCAGGGCTTGAGAATTGCCATATCGGGCTTAAATGAGCAACCTTTAGGAGATAAAACGGGATGCCGCCAAAGAGCAATGCTGATTAACACACCACCAACTGCAAAGGCTATTGCGCTGGCCACGGCCGCACCGATAACACCCCAATCGGCGCCTATCATATAAAATTCAAAACCGAATATGCTTATAGTTCTGCAAGGATATATAAACAGGAAATTAAGCACAACGTTTATAATGTTCACAACCACGCCCACAAGCATCGGCGTCTTTGTATCTCCAGCAGAGCGAAGCACCGTGCCGAAAATAATACTGGCCGTGCGAGCCAAAATCGGTGTGTAAAGCACAAAGAAATATTTAGATGCCAGGGGGCTAATAGACTCTTCAACCTGCATCCAGGCAGGAACGAATCGGCTGAGTGATAAGGTGATCACCGTGAGCAAAATGCCGCAAGCAAATGTAATAAACACCGACTGTGCCGACGCCTTCTTCACCTTGTCCTTTTCCCCTGCTCCGTTGCTTTGGGAAATAAAAGCCAAAAAGCCAACACCAAGAGCCGATATTGTGCTTCCCACAAGCCAGTTTACCGTTGTGGTGGAGCCTACTGCGGCTGTGGCGGCTGTGCCGAGAGAACCAACCATCGCTGTGTCTATATATTGCACGGCAGTTTGCAAAAGCTGCTCCAGCATAGTGGGCCAGGCAAGAGCCATTATAGCAGGAAACAGGCCCCAAGGCAGGCCTAAAAAGCGCTTTTTCATAAAGCCTTCTCTCCTATTTCAATATCACAGTTGCTTGGCGCATCAATTATGATCTCGCCCACGGAGGGCGCATGGATATATCCGCTTGAAGGATTTTTTATGCTGATTATATCGGAGCAAATATCTGCCTGAACATCCGATTTTTCAAAAGCTAAATCGGTGCCTATCATTTTGCAGTTGATAAGCTTAAGACCCTTGCAATAGCACAAAGGCTGAGTGCCTTCTATCACACAATTTTCAAAAGTGACATCAGAGCAATACCAGCCGAGATATTCGCCCTTTATCACGCTGTTTTTCACAAGCACGTTTTCGGCATGCCAAAATGCATCTTTTGTATCGAAAGTGCAGTTTTCAAACGTGGAATTTTTGATATATTGGAAGGAATACTTTCCGAGAAGCGAAACATCATTAAAATCAAGCTTCTCAGCGCGAAACATAAAGTATTCGCCTTTAGCCTTGGAGCACTCCATTCGGATATTTTTAGAAAGCCATCCAAACTCGGGTGATTCAATTTCGCTGTGCGAAACATTGATATCTCGGCACTCCCTAAGCGCTTTTATACCAAAAAGCCTGGAATCGCGCACGCTGATATTATTGCTGTACCAGAGCGCGGCGCGGCAGAGCTCGGTGAGAATACAGGAATCCATAGCCACACCGTTCGTGTGCCAGAAGGGATAGCGAAGATTGAAAAAACAATCCTTCACCGCTATATTATTGCACTCCTTAAAGGCACTCTCGCCATCGGCAGGACCATCAAAGCGGCAATTATCCATTTGGATATCGCAACTGCCGTAAAACTCACGTTCTGCATCAAACGTCTTATCGCTAATAGTTTTCATAGTTAACCATCCAATATGTTAGAACTAAACTGTATCGAAGAATCGAAAAACCACGATATATTTTTATAATCCTATCACACAATCCGCCAAAAAACAACAAAAAAGGTGCCTGAGCACCTTTTTTATATAAATATCAATTTTGACAAAACCAGCGCCACCACACCGGGAAGCCCAACCGCTGCAGAAGATCCTACAGTCCACCAATTAAACGGTATCCAAACACCGGTGAGCGGTGCTGCAAGCCCCACCGCCGCCAGAGCAAACAGCCCCGAGCCAACGGATATGGCCACCGTCTTCTTGAAAGCCCCCGTTTTTGCGGCAAGAACGGTGTAGGCTATAAAATATATTGATGCAAAACAAATAAAAACTATCAGCGGCAGATTCATAATCTCCCTCCTCAAAATAATATATGAGGACGAGCAGACAACTTATTACTCCGCAAAGAAAATCCTTATATTTTCCGCATCGGCCGTGGTGATACCCTGCAATGAGCTTATCTCTTCAACAGATGCTGCGGCAATCTTTTCTATACTTCCGAATTTTTTAAGAAGAACAGCCGCCTTTTTGGGGCCAATGCCCTTAATCTCTAAAAGATTGCTCTTAAGCATAGCCTTGCTGCGGCGCTCACGGTGATAGCTTATGGCAAATCTGTGCACCTCTTCCTGAATGGTGTAAAGCAGCGTAAAGGCTCTGCGATTGGATTTCACAGCCACGTTTTGCCCATCTGCCGAAACAGCCGACGTTTTATGCTTGGAATCCTTCACCATACCGAAAACGGGAACGTCTATACCCATTTCCTCCAAAATCGGCTTCACGGCATCCACCTGCCCTTTGCCGCCGTCCAGCAGAATAAGATCGGGCAACTTGCCAAATCCATCCTCGCCTTTATGGGCAAGATATTCACTAAAACGGCGCCCAATCACTTCACGCATCGATTTGCAATCGTCCTGCCCCAAAAAGCCCTTTATCTTAAATCGTTTATATGCGGATTTAAGCGGCTTTCCACCTTTGAACACAACCATTGCACCCACGTTCTCCGAGCCTGCTGTGTGTGAAATATCGTAAGATTCAATATATTCCGGTATAGCCTTAAGGCCCAAAAGCCCTGCAAGTTCCTCCAAGGCGGCATTAGATTTCTCTTCTCGTGCATTATGCATTGCCAAATATTCGGCAGCATTGGAGCTGCACATAACTACAAGCTCTTTTTGCCTACCCTTTTGGGGCACGATAAGGCGCACCTTTCTATCGGCCTGCCTGCTTAAATACATCTCCATGATATCCATTCCGCCAAAGGCTGAATCAAGATAGATGTAGCCGGGGATATCGCCCCTTTTTGCATAATACTCGGCAACGAAGTGGCTTCGCAGTTCATCGTCGTCTCCTATTCTATCAAACAAGAACTGCTCTCTGTCGCACAGCCTGCCTTCTCTGAACGTGAAGACTTCGAAGGCGGCTTTTTTGGTGGAAACAGCCATAGCAAAAATATCCTGGCTCTTATTTGGGGATGCCACGATTTTCTGCTTGTTCCTAACAGCCTTTATGGCGTTGATCCTATCTCTTAATTTTGCGGCTTTTTCAAACTCCAGATTTTCAGCCGCCTGCTCCATTTCTTCCCCGAGTTTGCGAAGCACCTCAGCAGAATCGTGCTTAACAAAGTTTATGGCGCTGTTAAGCGCTTCTTTGTAGTCTTTTTCCTTCATCGTGCCATTGCAGGGCGCACCGCAAAGGCCAAGATCATAATTAAGGCAGGGTCGCCTTTTGGGCTGCACATCCTTAGGGAAACTTTTCCTGCATTGAGGAAGCTTAAAAATTTTCTTAGCCTCTTCAATTGTGCGGTTAACCGTTGCAAAGGAATTATAGGGCCCGATATACACCGCATTTTCCTTTTCCTTGGCTTTCTGCTTAACAGCCGAAAGCCCACCCCAGCCGTCCTTATCTATACGGATATAATGATAACCTTTATCATCCTTCAAAAGGATATTATATTTTGGTGTGTGCTGCTTTATAAGAGAGGATTCAAGTATCAGCGCCTCAAATTCGCTATCGCAAACAATGTACTCAAAATCGAACACATTGTTCACCATCTGCTGCACCTTTTCTTCTCTGCCCGAGCGAAATCCAAAATACTGGCTGACTCTGTTTTTTAGATGAACAGCCTTGCCAATATATATTATTTCGCCGCTTTTATTGCGCATTATATAAACTCCCGGCTCAAGAGGGAGCCGGGAGGCTTTATCTTTAAGATATTCTATTTTAGGATTCATAGAATAACTTTCCATTTTGCACTATCCTTATTTTTTCCTTTTTCTTTTCACAGGGTTGGCGTTTGGCTTTCTCTTATAGGATGCCACAAAATCTTCCCATTCCTGCTCGGTATAGATTCCTTTTTCCTTTGTCTCTAAAAACTTCGAATAAACTTCTTCCAGCACGGCATTATACCTGGCTTTATCGGCACATGTTTCCATTGCACCGAGAATCGATTGGCAGAGCGAGCAGAAAACCAGCACCGCACCGGGCACGGCAAAGCACCAGATAAATCTTTCCTTGCCTCCATCGAAATAATTAACGCTGTTCCTGGCAGCATAAAACAAAAAGACGCATATCGCAACACAAACAGCCGATGCAACAACCGCACCGATTATATTAAATATAGGGCTGGGGTTTTCTTTTTGCTTAATAAAGGTGAGAGCAAACCCGAGAGAACATAAACCGAGCGAGACCGAAACTGCCAAAATAGCACCCTTGAGTTCGGCTATAGCCTTTGCAATCTCACCGGCATCGCCCGTGTAGGAATGAGAACCTGCAAGCTCTGTGGCCGCACCGCCTATAAACAGCAAAGACATAACAGCAAAAACAACAAAAGAAACCAGCTTACCCCACCAGCATAAGCGATAATACCATCGCTGGCTGATCACATCGGAATTTTTGCCGTTCACGATTCGGTATTCTCTCGCATCTTCCCTGGCCAAAGCAACAATATTCGAATAAAGGCCCTTTTTTCTAAGCATTTTTAGTGTCCTTTCGGCATATACGATAGATTATTTATAAAAATTTTATCATTTTTCGGTGTATCTGTCAACCGCAAAACGGGTTGACTTTTGGTGAGATTTGGAGTAAAATCAATCTAATAAATAAAATCAACAAAAAGGAGTTGTTGTAAATGGCTTACTATTTCGAAGAACCCTCCCGCACTTTCAGTGAATATCTGCTTGTGCCCGGTTATTCTTCCGCTCAGTGTCTGCCTGCTAATGTTTCTCTTAAGACCCCTTTGGTGAAGTTCAAGAAGGGCGAAGAAAGCGCTATCACTATGAACATCCCCATGGTCTCTGCCATTATGCAGTCGGTTTCCGATGATCGTATGGCTGTTGCCCTTGCCAAAGAAGGCGGTATTTCCTTCATATATGGCTCTCAGTCCATCGAGGATGAGGCCGCTATGGTTGCAAGAGTTAAGGCTTATAAGGCCGGCTTTGTTAAGAGTGATTCCAACATTAAGCCTGATCAGACCTTGGCCGATATCCTTGAGCTGAAGGAAAAGACAGGCCACTCCACCGTTGCCGTTACAGACGATGGCACACCCACAGGCAAGCTGCTCGGCATTGTCACCGGCAGGGATTATCGCGTAAGCCGTATGTCCCCCGAAACAAAGGTCGAGGAATTTATGACTCCTTTTGAAAATCTTATTTGTGCAAAGGATGGCGTTTCCCTTAAGGATGCCAACAACATCATTTGGGACAACAAGCTGAACTCTCTGCCCATTATCGATGAGGATCAGCACCTTTGCCATATGGTGTTCCGCAAAGACTACGATTCCCACAAATCCAACCCTATGGAGCTTCTGGATGCCAATAAGCGCTATGTTGTTGGTGCAGGTATCAACACCCGCGACTACGCTGAGCGCGTTCCCGCCCTTGTGGAAGCCGGAGCCGACGTTCTTTGTATCGACTCCTCCGAAGGCTTCTCCGAATGGCAGAAGCTCACAATTGATTTCATCCGCGAGAAATACGGCGACACCGTTAAGGTTGGTGCCGGCAACGTTGTTGATCGCGAAGGCTTCCTTTATCTTGCAGAATGCGGCGCCGACTTTATCAAGGTTGGTATCGGCGGCGGTTCTATCTGCATCACCCGCGAACAGAAAGGTATCGGCCGCGGTCAGGCCACAGCCCTTATCGATGTTTGCGCTGCCAGAGATGAATATTTTGAAAAGACCGGCGTTTATATCCCCGTTTGCTCAGACGGTGGTATCGTTCACGATCACCACATCACCTTAGCACTTGCTATGGGCGCTGACTTTATGATGTTAGGTCGCTATTTTGCTCGTTTTGATGAAAGCCCGACAAATAAAATCAATATTAACGGTAACTACTATAAGGAATATTGGGGCGAAGGCTCTAACCGTGCACGCAACTGGCAGCGTTACGATATGGGCGGCGCAGCTAAGCTTTCCTTCGTTGAAGGCGTTGACAGCTACGTTCCTTACGCAGGTTCTCTCCACGACAACCTCGCCGTTACCCTCAGCAAGG
>JAZRGE010000084.1:0-10753 GCA_045644025.1 Acutalibacteraceae bacterium
TGGCCGCCCCTAAGGCCATGGCTATCGTCGGCCGCAATGGGGAAAACCTGCTTGCCGCTTCGAAGCACCTTATCGTAAAGCGCGCTGTTATCCCCGGGCCAACCTCCTATTCGGCTGCCACTGTTAAATATCTCCATGGCATCGTAGCCTTCATATTTCATCCAAATATTATCAAAATCCTCCAACGAATAGTCGGGATGATTCCAACAAACAAAGAAACCGTGCTTTTTAGCTTCGGCAATCACTTCGTTAATACATTCGGAAGAATATTCGCTTTTATATAATTCGCCATGATATTTCACCTGTGCAATCTCTTCGGGAGTGCTATGCCACACCTTTTCCGGATCAAAGCACACCTGAGTAGTGTTGTGCTGATCGAATGCATATAAATTCAAATCACAGGTCTTTTGGAATTTGTAGGGCACACCCTTTTCCCCCACAGCCCATTCATACGAAGTAATTGTGAGGAAATCATCATCGTCTAAATCAGAGTGATCCACAAGTATCTCGTGATCAGTATAGGCCACAATGCTGTAGCCCTGAGCCTTATATGCCTGCTTCACCTGCTCGGGTGTGACGTTTCCATCTGATATTACTGTGTGAACATGCAAATTAGCCTTATAAACATTCTGCTTTCCTGCAGGGAACAACACTTTTTCCATAGTTTACCCTCTATTCAAAATCTCTTCCACAGTATAGGCACGGGTGATGGCCCACTTACCATCGGCACCCACAGCCATTATATAAACATAACTATCGTCTTCCTCCATCTTGAAGGAAGCCTTATCTATTAATGCTCCGTGTTCTCCGCAAACGGTGTCGCCGTGGCGATTATCGGTGCGAAAATATATTTCTCTGGCGTTGGGAGAATAGGCGGTTATCACGCCGTCTTCCACAGTGATCTTCTCTATCGTCTGGCCGATAGATGCATAAAAATCACCATTTATGAGCGCCTTCATCACCTTGCTGTATTCCAGCTCTTCTGCCGCCACCATACAAAAGCCAAAGAAATTATCGCTTCTGGGATGGCCTTCGGGGCGGATGGTGTGGCTATCATCGGCCGCAATGGGATAAACCTTCTTGCCCAACTTCAACATATTATCATAGACGTGAATATTATGCTCAAAAAATCCGCATTGCCTATCGCTTCCGCTATTGTAGACCTCTACAGCAAAGATGCCTTCAACAGGTGCCCAATCCTCGTAGGTCTCCATCGACCATTGGGGATGATTGTAGCAAACGACAAAGCCGTTCTCGTTGGCTGTTTTCACAACGTGATTAATGCACTCGGGAGAATGCCAGCGATGATAAGGCTCGCCAACAAACTTAAATTGCTTTTTAAGTTCTTCATCTTTAATAAACCAAGGAGCATCGGGATGATGGCACACCTGCACTGTGTTGTGCGGATCGAGTGAATATAAATTAAGGTGGCAGGATTTTACAAACTTGTACTTCCCGCCACCACTGTTTATCGCATATTCATAAGAGGTGATGGTAAGGAAATCATCGTCGTTCAAATCGGAATGATCATAGAGCACTTCGTGATCTGTAAGCGCCAAGATGCTATATCCCTGCGCCTTGTATGCATCCTTCATCTGCTGTGGACTCACGTGTCCGTCCGACAGATCGGTGTGGGTATGCAAATTGGCTTTATAAAACTTAGTGCCTGCTTTGGGGAACAACAACCTTTCCATAGCTTCACCCTCCATATTCAATTAGTATTTTCTCCAGACCATTTTGTTGACTATGCCAACATAGCTCTGAATTATCTTTACAACCTTTGTGCTCACGTTCTCGTCCACATAATCGGGAACGGGAATACCGTAGTCTCCTGCCTTGTTCATTTCCACGGCAGTATCCACAGCCTGAAGCACCTGCTCCTCGGTGATACCCGCAATAAAGAAATTGCCTTTATCGATAGCCTCGGGGCGCTCGGTAGAGGTGCGGATGCAAATAGCCGGGAAAGGATTGCCCACCGAAAGGAAGAAACTGCTCTCCTCAGGCAAAGTGCCGCTATCGGAAACAACAGCAAAGGCATTCATCTGCAGGCAATTATAATCGTGGAAGCCAAGAGGCTTGTTCTGAATTACCCTTTTATCAAACTTAAATCCGCGCTTCTCAATATATTTTGCGCTTCTGGGGTGGCAGGAATAAAGGATAGGCATATCATATTTTTCCGCCATAGCATTAACAGCATTCATAAGGCTGAAGAAGTTGGCTTCTGTGTCTATATTCTCTTCCCTATGTGCCGAAAGCAGAATATATTTGCCCTTCTCAAGCCCTAATCTTTCGTGGATATCACTTGCCTTGATCTTATCCAAATTTGCGCGAAGCACCTCGGCCATAGGAGAGCCTGTAACATAAGTTCTCTCCTTAGGCAAGCCGCAATCGGCAAGATATTTGCGAGCGTGCTCGGAATAGGCGAGATTCACATCCGAAATTATATCCACGATTCGGCGGTTTGTCTCCTCAGGCAGGCACTCATCCTTGCAGCGATTACCTGCTTCCATATGGAAAATGGGGATATGAAGCCTCTTGGCCGAAATAGCCGAAAGGCAAGAGTTGGTATCGCCCAGAATGAGCAATGCATCGGGCTGCTGCTCCACCATAAGAGCATAGCTCTTGGCGATAATGTTGCCTATTGTTTCTCCCAGATCCTTGCCCACGGCATCCAGATAAAAATCGGGAGCACGCAAACCAAGATCATCAAAAAATACCTGATTCAGCTCGTAATCGTAGTTCTGGCCAGTGTGTACCAAAATCTGGTCGAAATATTTATCGCATTTTTTTATCACGGCGGCAAGGCGGATTATCTCGGGCCTTGTGCCTACGATTGTCATAAGTTTAATCTTCTTTGTCTCACTCATTTTCTCTTCTCCTTTTATAGGTCAGACCTCTTCAAAGAAAGTATCGGGTCTGTTGGGATCGAAGCATTCGTTGCACCACATAAAGGTGACCATATCTGTATCGCCCAGGTTTTCTATATTATGGGTGCAGCCAACGGGGATATCCACCACCTGGATCTTATCGCCCGAAACAAAATATTCGCACACGGGGAATTTTTGGCCGTTTTCATCAAGCCCCACTCGGCGAAGGCGGATAACTCCCTTGCCGCTCACCACCACGAACTTTTCATTCTTGGTGTGGTGCCAGTGATTTCCTTTGGTGATGCCCGGTTTGGATATATTCACCGAAAACTGGCCACGCTCTAAGGTGCGAATGATTTCGGTGAAGCTGCCCCTATCATCACAATTCATTTTAAGATCATAGCAGCATTCGTCCACGGGGATATAGGAAAGATAGGTAGCATAGAGCTTCTTTGCGAAAGGATCACTGCTGTTAGCCACAGAGAGCCTGTCGGCAGTATCTAACCTTCTTGAATCGCGGAAGGAATATATAAGATCCACAATCTCACCCAGAGTGACTGTGTGCACATCTCCCACGTAGCAATAATCGCCCTGCCTGTTTTCTTCGCCCTTAAGAGCGGCTATCATTTCAGCCACAAGATCATCTATATAAATAAGGTTCATCACCACTGCTCTGTCGCTCACGGTGATGGGCAGATCTCTGGCCACATTGTGGCAGAAAGTGGCCACCGCGCTGTTGTAATTAGGGCGGCACCACTTGCCGAAAACGTTGGGGAATCGATAGACTAATACCTTTGCGCCCACTTCCTTACCATAGGTAAAGATAAGGTCTTCCCCCGCCTTCTTGGAAAGGCCGTAGGGATTATCCCTTTCGGCCTGAATAGAAGAACTTATCATAACAGGAGCCTTATTGCCGTGCTTTTTAAGAGTATCCAGCAACACGGATGTGAAGCCGAAATTGCCCTCCATAAATTCGGATTCTTCCTTGGGGCGATTAACACCTGCCAGATGGAAAACAAAATCTGCCTTTTGGCAATATTCGTCCAGCAACGCAGGATCGGTATCAACATCATATTCCATCACGTTGATATCGGATGTTTCGCCAAAGGACTTATCCTTGCCAAGCTTGATATTATCCAGCGTGGCACAAAGGTTCTTGCCCACAAAACCGTGGGCTCCCGTTATAAGAATATTCATGATCCTTATTCTCCCATTTTTGCAATCTCATCGCGAATATACTGCAGAGTGAGAAGCTTTTCCTTCACCTGCTCCACGGAGAGCAGCTCGGTATTATTGGAATTAAATTCTGTGAGAGGATTGCGCTCAACATCGCCATCCTTAAAGTACTTATCATAATTCAGATCACGTTTATCGCAAGGCACACGGTAGAAATCGCCCATATCGGTGGCGTTGGCACATTCTTCATTGGTAAGCAGGGTTTCGTACATCTTCTCGCCGTGGCGAATACCGATAACCCTTGTTTCGCTATCGGCCTTGCCGAAGAGTTCTTTAACAGCCTGGGCCAGCACGCCGATAGTGCAGGCGGGAGCCTTTTGAACAAGAATATCACCCGATTCGCCGTGCTCAAACGCAAAGAGAACGAGATCCACCGCTTCGTCCAGCGACATAATAAAGCGAGTCATATTGGGCTCGGTGATAGTGATGTTCTCCCCTGCCTTAAGCTGCTCAATCCAAAGAGGAATAACGCTTCCGCGAGAGCACATAACATTGCCATAGCGGGTGCAGCAGATCTTTGTATCCTCGGGGTCAACTGTTCTGGATTTGGCCACAATAACCTTTTCCATCATAGCCTTGGAAGTGCCCATAGCGTTCACAGGGTAGGCCGCCTTATCGGTGGAAAGGCAGATAACCGATTTAACACCGTGATTCACAGCCGATGTAAGAAGATTTTCTGTGCCCAAAACATTTGTCCTTACAGCCTCGATGGGAAAGAACTCGCAGGAAGGCACCTGCTTTAATGCAGCAGCGTGGAAAATATAGTCCACTCCGTGCATAGCGTTATCGATGGAATTTATATCCCTAACATCGCCAATAAAGAATTTGATTTTATGTGCAACGTCGGGATAGTTGGCCTGGTATTCGTGGCGCATATCGTCCTGCTTCTTTTCATCGCGGGAAAAAATGCGGATTTGGCCGATATCTGTTCTTAAAAATCTGTTCAAGACAGCGTTGCCGAAGGAACCGGTACCACCGGTGATAAGTAATGTTTTGTCCTTAAACAAGCTCATTTTTATATCTCCTCACAAGGTTTATTTTGAAGGCTTTGCCAAAATTTCTTCATAAAGTTTCAGGTATTCGCAATATTTTTCGTGTATATCAAATTGCTTTGCTCTGGCAATGCAATCTTCACGACTAAGGTTTTCGGCTATCTTTATAGCCTCCACGGCGCTCTCGGGGCTACGCTCCCTTGTGACTACACCGCTTTTCACATCGATAGCCTCAGGGCTGCCGCCCGTGGGATATGTCACCACAGGAGTGCCGCAACCCAGTGCCTCCTGATTGGTGCTCGGGAAATTATCTTCATAGGTGGGATTAAAATACACACAAGCCTCGGAGTAAAGCTCAGCCAACTCCTTAGTGCTGTTAGTGCGTGTGAGCCCAATAATATTTTGGGGCAATGCATCCCTTTGCTTAGGGCTCAACCCCACAACAACCACTCGGTATTCTTCACCCATAAGCTCAGCAAGCTTTATAAGATCGGGGAGGCCCTTGCGCTTGTCCCACACGTTAGCAACACCGAGTATGATCTTTTGGCAGCCAATGCCATATTTTTCCCTGATGTTGCCCTTTGTGGGCTTAAACGTTTCCAAATCAATTCCGTTGTAGATAGTCTCCACACGGTATTTGCCTAAAAAGGATTTCCTTGCAATTTCACTCAGCCACAATGAGGGCGTCACAAAAGTCAGATTAGCTAGCTTGGTGAATATTTCCTTTTTCTTTGCAAAATTTCTCTTTGAATTATCCAGCACTATCGATTTAGGATAATCTGTTTTAAGCGGGCAATCACCGCAGCCTTCTTCACACCATTTTTTGCATTCTATGGAATCAAAATAGGCGCAGTGGCCTGTCATCGTCCAGCAATCGTGCAGGGTGGAAACAACCGGAATGTTGGCACTTTTCAGATAATCAAAAAGGATCTCTATGTTGATATAATAGCCGTGCAGGTTGTGCAGATGAACTATGTCGGGAGCATATTGCTTTATCTTTTCTATAAGCCTAAGCGTGGCACGCTTGTTCGAAAAACCTTCGTTATCAAAAATTCTGGCCGAAAGCGCCGCCAGCTTCACATTAAATTCATTGCCTATTTTGTGGGCATATTTTTTATAGCGCTCAGGCACCGACTCTCTGCCGTAAGCAATAAGGCATTCGTGGCCGTTTTTTTCGAGAATTTCTGCAATACCGGTACATATTCTTCCTGTGCTTCCTATGCCGCAGACCGAATTAATCTGTAATACCTTCACAGAATTTCTCCTTTCCGCCATCAAGATAAAGCTCAAATTTATCCATAAGCCTAGCCTTCACAAAATAGCGTTCGAAATATTCTCTGGCATTTCGGCCCATATCAGCAATATTGCTATCTTCGGCCATCAACACAATGTTTTCGGCAAGAGTTTCTGCATCACCAAGATCTCCGCATCTGCCGCATCGGGCTTCGGCGATAATTCTGCGTGTTTCGCCTTCGGCAGCAGCAACTATTGGCATTGCGCAAGCCATATAAGATTGAAGCTTTGCAGGAATAGTCTTAATAAAAATCGGGATATCGGCAAAAGATGCAAAGGCCACATCGCAAGCGGCAAGTATCTGCGGGATCTCCGTGGCAGGCTTCCTGCCGCAGAAGACAAACATATCCTGCACCCCGTTTTCCTCAATGGAGGCAAGCAGTTCGTCCTTGCACCTTCCATCGCCCACGATGATGAATTTTATATTGCTGTTGCCTTGGGCCTTAATAATTGCGGCTGCCTTGGGAAGAATATCCAAGCCTTGCGCCTGGCCGATATTTCCCGTGAAGACCACTTTGAAACCATTCTCCGGGATGCCTTCCACAGTTTTTTTCTCGCACGGAAAATATAGTTCTTCGGCATATTGCGGCCAATAGACCACCTTAGAAGGATCATCCTTAGGCATCATTCGATTTCTTATCTCACCCACAAAGGAAGGAGAAGTAGCCAAAATCAGATCGCAGTTTTTATATATTATCTTCATTATCCGATCAATGGGCCATATTAAAACGGGGCTATGGATTCCCGTGATCATCTCAACACATTCCGGCCAAAGATCCTGCACGTAAAGGCAGCAAGGAATCTTTCTCTTTTTGGCAAACCACACTCCGGGCAAGGCCTGCGTAAGCGGCGAATTGCCCATAATAAACACTTGGTCGGCCTTTATGCGGGTGAAACACTTCCAAAAAAATCCCGACACAACAAAAGATAAATAATTAAATATCGTGCCAATGGTGCCACCCTTGCCTCGGGCAATGAGCGGCAATCTTATCACCTTAACGCCGCAGTATTCATCTGCTCTTTTTTTGAACCAGCCGTAGCCCTTAAAGAACTTACCTTCGGGGTAGTTCGGAATACCGGTGACAACAGTTACTTCGTAGCCGCGCTTGACCCATTCCACGCATATATCGTTTATTCTGAATTGCTCAGGATAAAAATATTGGCTCACTACAAGCAACTTCTTCTTACCGGAAGCCATATCTGCACGCCTTTCTTAAATCATGATAAAGCGCAAAACTCTGCGGAACCTTTCGGCGCCACAGATAGTTTTACTACTTATTAACGACCTCTTTTTCCTCTTTGGCGCGAGCCAACTCACCTGTGCCGCCCTCAACAACGCCATCGCTTTTAAGCACACTGATCACAGTGCCGAAGAAGCACTTGCAATCAAAAAGGAAGCTTATCTTTTCGGCATATTCACCGTCTAGCCTGGCCTTTTCGGCAATCTCCAGTTCGTCTCTGCCGTTCACCTGAGCCCAACCCGTGAGGCCGGGGCGCAGATCGTTCACACTCATTCCCAGCTTGTTCACGTATTTATCCCTTTCGGCAATAAGATCAAACTGATTCCAAAGCGCAGGCCTTGGGCCGATAATGCTCATCTTACCCGTGAAGATCTGGAATATCTGCGGCAGCTCATCAAGAGAAGTCTTGCGCATAAAGCGGCCTGTTTTAGTGATCCATTGATCAGGATTGGAGAGCAGATGAGTGGGCATATCACTGGGAGTATCGGTGCGCATGGTGCGGAATTTCAATATGTAAAACTCATTCTTGCCTGCGCCGATTCTCTTCTGCTTGAAGAAGACAGGGCCCTTGCTATCCAGTTTAACCGCCAGAGCAAGAATAAGATATATGGGCGAAAGCACCAATATACCTATAAAGCTGAGCACAACATCAATTAATCTTTTGAAAAATCCGACGTATATCTTCAAGCAAATTTCCCCTTATGCATTACTAACGCGAGCATAACCGATAGTTATGATACACCACTTCACATTATAACTAATACATAAGGGAATGTCAATCAAATTAGCGCTTCATAATATGCCAAAAAGTGCCGAGATTCGCTCTCGGCACTCCCCTTCTTCAGTCTTCCATTTGGCGACCCAAAAAACCTGCCGCCACCTGCACTAATTTTATATCCGATTCGGT
Organism: Acutalibacteraceae bacterium; assembly: GCA_045644025.1. Lineage (GTDB taxonomy): Bacteria > Bacillota > Clostridia > Oscillospirales > Acutalibacteraceae > JAZRGE01. Next base: position 8,537 of record JAZRGE010000084.1, read on the forward strand.
AGGCTGCTTCTTATCATCGCTCTTAAGGATCACCACCGCGCCGGCTATATCCCCTGCAGCAATAATCGGGGCGGCCACCAGCGCCTCCCTATCCACTCCCTCCAAGGGTGTGAGCCTGTTCACTTCGTTTGGCTTGAGCACAAAGGTGCGCCGCGCTTCCATTAAGTCTTCCAGCTGAGCCGATACTCTTCTCTCCAGCGCCACCTTTTTAGGCATACCTGCCGCCGAAACACAATGATCCCTATCGCATATCACCACAGCCGCATCGCTGCCCTTGGCCATCGCTTCGGCATACTGAGCCGCAAAGGTGGAAAGCTCCCCTATGGGAGAATATTTTTTGAAGATCACTTCCCCATTGTTGTCTGTATAAATCTCCAGCGGATCTCCCTCTCTTATTCTCATCGTGCGGCGCATTTCTTTTGGGATAACGACTCTCCCAAGGTCGTCAATTCTTCTCACAATACCTGTTGCTTTCATATATACATTTCTCCTTAAATTACAAATTGTGTTGTTATTATCTGTATTTTAAGAGGGTTTATTCTTTGTCGTTGCTTTTTTTGGCTTTGTATGGTAAAATATGTACAATGCTTTTTAGTAAAGGAAGAAGAAAAATGACAAGCGTTAATAAAACGTTGACTGATAGAGAAAGCACCTCAATCAATATAATCAAAGCAATTTCTATATTAAGTGTAATTGCTGCTCACACTATTTCTTTTTCACCCGTTAACTTGTTCTCTGAGATTATTTCATCCTTTTGGGTGTTATTTGGTGAAGTCGGTGTAATTGCCTTTTTTGTTGTAGGTGGGTTTTTATATAGTAGAAAACCGCACGATGGTAAGACTTTTTGGAAAAAGAAATTTTTTCGTATTGTTGTGCCGTGGTTTATATGTTCTTTACTCACTTATTTACCTACTGCTTTGTTAAATGGTTTTAATGTATGTTCTTACTTTAAGTGGATTTTGGGCAGCGGTACTTGGTACTATTACATCACCATATATACACTTTTTATCTTTATTTTTAAGTGGCTTTATGATAAAGATGCTATTTTGTGGCTTTTAATAGTCGCGCAAATAGTTTCCCTTACACTTGCTTCTTTCGGGATATCTACAACTATTCCTCTCGGATTTTTTACCGATTATCTCAATCCGCTAAATTGGATAGGATATTTCAGCTTTGGTATTTTGATTAGAAAATACCGCTTTGATTTGATGTTGCGGAAACAAAAATTTATAATTATAATTTCGTATGTTTTAGCTCTTTTTTTATTCTGGATACTTTCCTCAAAAAAGATATTCACATATTTTAATTTATTATCTTTTTTGTTTTGTCTTTCTTCGCTCATAATTATTACAGCAATTTCATATAAACTTGCCACTATTAAGAATGTAAAATACATCGGCACAATCGGCACTTGGTCTTATTGTATTTATCTTTTACATATGCAGATAGTACAATTCGTTGTTAGGAAAATTCCCGATGGTTGGTTCAAATTAATGTTTTCCCCATTCATCGGTTTGATAATTATGATAATTCTTATAATCATTGGGCTATATGTCTGTAAAAGGATACCATTTGGAGAAAAAATTAAGACCTGGGTGGGTTTATAAAATTAAAAAATGGAAACAGCGGAGTGAAATCACTCCGCTGTTTCTTTACATCTTTCCACCACGCTATGTATCGCCAAGCAAAACTTGTCGAAAGGTGTCAATGTCGTCAGCAGAGGGTCTCCCTCTCTTATCCGCATCGTGCGGCGAATTTCTTTCGGAATCACAACACGCCCAAGGTCGTCGATTCGTCTTACTATTCCAGTGGCTTTCATATATAAATTCTCCTTTAATTTCAAATCGTGATACTATTATTTGTGATTAAAGGGAATTTATACTGTGAGAATTTACTTTTGAAATTAAATATGCTATAATAAATCAAAGGCGGTGGTTTTGTGTCTTTATTAAAATTATTCTCTAAAACAAAAAAGCAACAGAGCGAAAATGAAAACACCATAAAAGAATTCTTTTTTTATCATCATGGAGATGGTATGGCAATGGATAGAGATGACCCACAAAAATATAAACAGTATCGTTCTTTGAATGAAGACACCATAGAACAATGGCGTCAAGAACTTATTGCCCAAGATTTTGAATTGCTTATGAATGACAACGTAGATAACCAGTGGATATTGGTAGGAAATCTTATAAGGTTGATTTCATCTTCAAAAAA
>JAZRGE010000085.1:0-5760 GCA_045644025.1 Acutalibacteraceae bacterium
CGGGTTGATAGGCTGCATGTGTAATCGCGGTGACGCGTTTAGCTTGGCAGTACTAATAGACCGAGGGCTTGTCCTTTGTATCCTTTCCCTTATTTCTTTGTTCAGTTTTCAGTGTGCGATTTGTGCATAAAGAATTAAGCCTTCCTAAACGGAAGGCTTTTTTATTGCAAAAAATCCCCCGACGCTGAAGCATCGGGGATAATTTTATATGTGTGCGTTGGTTGGCATTTTTGCAAGAGCCTTTCGCAATGCCGATAGAAGTGGCCTATAAAGCACAAGGCAGATTATAAAATTTCCGCCGCAATGGAGCAGATCGAAATAAACTCCGCTCACCCAATATGTGGCTGCCATAGAAACGCCGCCTATAAAGAGATACGGGATAGCGGTGAGGGCACCGAAGCATAGCCCGAAAACAGCCATAAGCAGCGCGCACAGCAGAGCGCTATCGGACTTTCTCAGCACCTGCGCCATAAGGCAGCAGATTGGCCATATATATAGGTAGGCAATCCACCAAATGTGAAAGCCGTAAAGCAGGCCTTCCACAATTATGAACACATATACTGCCGCAAGTGCGCGTCTGCCGTAGAGCACCGAACAGAGCACGCATAAAAGCGAGACGGGTTCGATGTTGGGCAGGGTGGCCATTGCTTCTTTACCGATTATCATAAGCACGGCAAACATTGCAAGAACAATAGTGTCGGTAAGAAATGCTCGTTTTGTATTATTTTTCATATTAATACGTATCCAGTATGAAACAGAATTCACCGCCATGGTTTATGGGGGTGGTATCCACGCCTGTCATAAGATCCTGACCATCTTTAGTCAGTTTCCACCATTGGCGCTTGGCAGGATCGGCCTTGATGCCGTAAACCTCGGTGACGAAGAGACCATACTCCGATTCGTCGCCCTTAACGAGATCCTTTTCTTCCAGCGCTTCGCGCAGGAACTCTGCTTCGGTTTCGTAGGTGAAAACGAATTCCCGGTTTTCGGCAATAATTTTGATGCTGACAGTCTTGCTCACCTTTTCCTGAGAAGAGGTGGATATAGTAGAACTGCCGCCGCTATTATTGCCCGATTTTAATGAATCCTTCCATATTGCATAGGCTGCTGCCGATGCCGCTATCAGCACAGCGAGGATGCAGGATATGATAAGGATAAGCCTTTTAGTGCCTTTTTCCATACATATCATCCTTTTATTAAATTTTAGGCATCTTCTCTGCAAAAGGTCGGCCCTCGCGACCTATTATTGCAGCCATCAACGGCCAGGTATTTTGACTTATGGCACAAAAACCGCCTTCTCGGTTGCCCAATGGCTTTTCGAATATTTCGAAGCGGCCGAAATATTCGGGCTTTTGCTCTCGCCAAATACAGCGACGGGCTCGTCCGGGAATCACACCCGGTTCCCTGAATCCGTTGAGTCTGAAACCAAGATAATTTTATAATAAAAGAAATTCTCTGTCAACAATTAATGCGGCTGAAAAAAATTTAGGAATATTAAAGAAAAGTCTATATTTTTTGCCAATAATTTGATATAATGAATTTTGTATAGCGAAAACTAAACGAAACGGAGTTTTTGATTATGATTCAAGTCAGCGGATTATATAAGAATTACGGCAATCATCCTGCTGTGAAGGATGTAAGCTTCCAGATCCAAGACGGAGAAATAGTGGGTTTCCTTGGCCCCAACGGCGCAGGTAAATCTACCATTATGAATATAATTACCGGCTATCTTTCTATGACAAAGGGTACCGTTGAGGTGGATGGCTTCAACGTGGTGGAGGATCCCGTTCAGATCCGCCGCAGGATAGGCTATCTTCCCGAGCAGCCGCCCCTTTATATGGATATGACCGTGAAGGAGTATCTTTCCTTTGTGTTTGATCTTAAGAAGGTTAAGTTCCCCAAGGAACCCCATCTTAACGAGATCTGCCGCTTGGTGAAGCTGGAAAACGTGTATGGCCGACTTATCAAGAATCTTTCTAAAGGTTATAAGCAGAGAGTGGGTATTGCTCAGGCACTGGTGGGAAACCCCAAGGTGCTTATTCTGGATGAGCCCACCGTTGGTCTTGACCCAAAGCAGATCATAGAGATAAGAAATCTTATAAGCTTCCTTGGCCGTAATCACACAGTTATTTTAAGTTCCCACATATTAAGTGAAATTCAGGCTGTTTGTGAAAGAATACTTATTATCAACAACGGCGTTATTGTGGCCGACGATACCAAGGACAACCTGACTAAAGGTCTTTCCAAGAGCAACGCTATCACCGTGCGCGTGGAAGGCTCGCAGAAGGAAGTGATGAAGTTGCTCTACGGAGTTAAGAATGTGAGCAACGTTACACCGCTTGGCCGCAGAGAGCGTACCGCTATGGACTACAGCGTTGAAGCTAAGGACAACAAGGATATCCGCAAGGACATTGTTGCGGCGCTCAACGAGGCCGAACTGCCTATTTTAATGCTCAAGACCAGCGAGATGGATCTGGAGCAGGTGTTCTTAAAGCTTACAGATGCATCCACAGCAGAAGACGCCATAAAGCAATTACAGGAAGTAAAGGAGGGCAAATAAATGACGGCAGTATTCAAAAAAGAATTCAAGACCTATTTTACTAGCCCTATCGGATATGTGTATCTGGCTCTTTGCTTGTTCTTCCAGGCGCTGGATTTTTCCACAATGTACGCCGCAGGATATCCCCATATCCAATATCTTTTTTCCAACGGATTCACAATCATCCTCTTCACAACTCCGCTGCTCACTATGCGCCTTATGAGTGAGGATAAAAGGCTTAAGACAGATCAGCTGCTCTTCACTTCACCCGTGAGCATCACGGGCGTGGTGCTTGGCAAGTTCCTTGCGGCTGTTTGTGTCTTTATGCTGAGCTATGCCTTCACGTTTGTCTTCCAGCTTATAATGGCCGCCAATGCCAACGTGGACTGGATGATCTATATCAGCAATATTCTCGGAGTTTTCTTCTTGGGAATGGCTCTTATTGCCTTGGGCGTGTTTATTTCCTCGCTCACCGAAAGCCAGATAATAGCTGCTATTATCAGCTTTGCGGCTGCTATGCTGCTTATATATCTGGATTCCATCGCTGAAATGACCAACATGGAATTTATCATTTCTATTGCTTCTGCCATTTCCTTTATGGGCCGCTATTCGGCTTTTGTGGAGGGTGTGCTTGATTATTCCAATATGTTCTTTTTCGCCAGCTTTGCTGCACTGTTTATTTTCCTTTCGGTGCGCATATTGGATAGAAAAAGATGGGCTTAAGGAGGTAGCAAAATGAAGATCAAAGAAATGTTCCTTAAGTTTATGGGCTCAGTTAAGCAATTCTTTAAGAACGGCGGCAGCGCAATGGCCTGGAGAAAGGGCAGCTATGCCACTATTCTCACAGTTGCCGTGGCTCTGGCTTTGGTTGCGGCCAACGTGTTGGTCACAGCCTTGGCTGCTCGCTTTCCTTTGAAGACGGATATCACCGCCCAGCAGACTAACAGCCTTTCTAAAGAAAACGTGGAATTTATCCGCAATATAGAAAACGATATTAATATCACCGTTTGCGCCGCTGATGCCGAGACCTACGCCAGCTACGTGGCTTATTATGCTCAAAACGGTGTTTACGACGGCGTGCAGATTATAGACGAAACCGGCCGCTATTTCTCCCAGACACCTAAGCTTCTTGCTGAATATCAGCAATATAACAGCAAGCATATCAAGGTGGTGTACGTGGATCCTTCCTCGGTGGATTTCTATGAGATAGCCGAGCGCCACTCCGATTTATCCTTTAACTACGGAGATATTCTTGTTGAATGTACTCATAGGGATGAAAACGGCAAGGAAGAGACAAGAAGAAATCTTATCACGGCAAGTGATGTGTATGAAAAGACATCTTCGGGTGATTACGGCATTTATTACACAGTTACCGGTAATATGCTGGAAACAAAGCTTACCACCGCTATAAACCGCGTGCTTCTTAAGAAGACCGACGTGATAGGCTATATCTCCCTTGGCTGTGATCCCGCAGGGCTTTTATCAATAAAGAGCCAGCTGGCTGATAACAACTTTGATCTGGTGGAGATAAAGAGCCTTGCTCTGGACGACAGCGCACTTTCAACCATCGATACTCTTGTGATCTCCGCGCCCACAACCGACTACACGGCCGAAGATATTGCCAAGCTCAACGCCTTCCTTTCTAACGATGGCAAGCTGGGCAAAAATATCATCTTCTTCCCCGATCCTTCTGTGGGAAGGTTGGATAATCTCTATAACTTCCTGGAGGATCACGGAATTCAGATGGGCACAGGCACCCTTTATGAGACCGATGAAAACTATCAGGTGCCCAACAGGCCTACCTTGATGCAACTCATAGATGCCAAGGGCAGATTCACGGAGAATTTTGTGGCAGGGCAGAGATATCTTGTGAGCGATAAGATGGTGCCCATTAAGATCGAAGCAAACGGCGAAAACTATCATAGCCTTTTCAACACCACCACAACCACCGTTGTGCGCCCTTATGGCAGCAGCTCCGATTGGAAACCGACCGCCGCCGATGTTAAGGGACAGTATTCGGGTGCAGCGCTCAGCTGCCAGCTGGTCTACGACGATAATCACGATTACGTGCTCAGCAATCTGGTGGCCTTTGCATCTCCCGATTTTCTTACCAACGATCTGATGGACACCGGCATTGTGGCAAACGTGGATATGTTTATTCACCTTATGGTGCAGATTCACGAAAGAGAGCAGGATAGCATCACTTTCCTCACCAAGACTGTGAAGACCGAGACCTTTATTCCTATGGAAGCCACTGCTAATGCAATGCGCATTATTTTCCTTTGGGTTTTGCCCGTTGTTCTTGTTGTTGTGGCAGTTGTAGTTTTTATCAGGAGGAAATCTTTATGATAGATCCTTCCGAAAAGCAGGTAAGTTCAGCGGCCGAGGATTTAGCTTCTGATTTCGAAAACTCCACGATTTTTTCCGATCCTGCGCTTCTGGATTCGGCCAACACCAAAAAGAAAACTCACACAACACGCCGTGTTGTAGCCGTTGTGGCAGTAATTATGGCTGCTGTTATGGTGTTCACAGTGTGGAAGGTGTGGGTGGAGCCTATTGTGGTGGATGGCGGCCAGAGTTCTTCTTCCAATATTGCGGCCACGGTTGTTCCTATGGTCTCGCTGGAATATGAAGACGTGAAATCTATGGAAATATCTGCCGGGGATAAGCGCGTGGTGCTGCAGCAGGTGGCTGCGCTCAGCGAATCCGATAAGGTAGACACGGTGGATAAATGGATAGTGAAGGGGGTAGACCCCGAAATCACCAGCAGCAATATAGTTTCCTACCGAGTGGAGGATGCTTGCAAGCTCACAGCTGTGCGCACCCTGGAGCCCGGCAAGGACTATGGCATGGGCGCCCCCACCAAGGTCATCCACATTGTGATGAAGGACGATAGCGAGCACACCATCACCGTGGGCAGGGAGACCCCCGATAAGAGCGGCTTCTATTGCAGCGTGAGTGGGGATAAGGATAATATTTATCTTGTGGAGACCTCTTCGCTCTCCTTGATCGAAGCCGATCCGCTTCACTACGCGGATAAAACTGTGATCAGGCCCCTGCAGGCCACCGAAGTGGGTGAAAGCTATTTTAAGGGAGAAAATTCCACCCTTAATATGTTCAGCAGCATCACTATCACGGGCGGCAACATCGATGGAAAGATATCCCTTGGGATCACATCCGATTCCACCAAGTTTAATATCTATTCGCTCACTTCTCCCATG
>JAZRGE010000086.1:0-6107 GCA_045644025.1 Acutalibacteraceae bacterium
CGGTTTCGGCCGTATCGGAAGACTCGTTTTCCGTGCTGCTGTTTCCCAGCCTGAGGTTTTTGAAGTTGTCGGTATCAACGATCCCTTCATCGACCTCGATTACATGGTTTACATGGTAAAGTACGACACCATCCATGGCAAGTTCCAGGGTGAGGTTAAAGCCGAGAACGGCAAGCTCGTTGTGAACGGCAAGGCTATCTCTGTTTATGCAGAGAAGGATCCCGCCAACATCGGCTGGGCCGAGTGCGGCGCAGAGTATGTTGTTGAGTCCACCGGTGTGTTCTGCACCACCGAGAAGGCCAGCGCTCACCTCGCAGCAGGCGCTAAGAAGGTTGTTATCTCCGCTCCCGCTAAGGATAAGGAAACTCCCACCTTCGTTTGCGGCGTAAACCTTGATAAGTACACCCCCGATATGAACGTTGTTTCCAATGCTTCTTGCACCACCAACTGCCTTGCTCCTCTTGCCAAGGTTGTTAACGACAAGTTCGGCATTGTTGAAGGCCTTATGACTACCGTTCACTCCACCACCGCTACTCAGAAGACTGTTGACGGTCCTTCTGCTAAGGACTGGAGAGGCGGCCGCGCTGCTGCAGGCAACATCATCCCCTCTTCTACCGGCGCTGCCAAGGCTTGTGCCCTGGTTATCCCCGAGCTGAAGGGTAAGCTCACCGGTATGGCTTTCCGCGTACCTACCCTTGATGTTTCTGTTGTAGACCTTACCATCCGCACCGAGAAGGCTACCACCATGGAAGAGATCAATGCCGCTCTTAAAGAAGCTTCTGAGACCTACATGAAGGGTATCCTGGGCTACACCGAAGACGCTGTTGTTTCTTCCGATTTCTACACCGATAGCCGCACCTCTATCTACGATGCAACTGCCGGTATCGCTCTCAACAGCAACTTCTTCAAGCTCGTTTCCTGGTACGACAACGAGTGGGGTTACAGCAACAAGGTTCTCAACCTCATCGCTCATATGGACAGCGTAAAGTAATTCACCCCTAAGTTGAATTAAAACCCGAAGCTTCGGCTTCGGGTTTTGTTTTGCTAAAAAAAGGCCGCCCGATGGGCGGCCTTTTTTATGCTTGATTATTTCTTAAGAGAATCGCGGATCTCCTTGAGGATATCGAGTTCTGTTTCCACGGGAGCAGCGGGAGCTTCTTCCACCACAACCTCTTCTTCCTTCTTCTTAAGCTCTTCCAGCTTCTTCTGGGCATTCATAAGGATACGAAGCACCACAAAGATGGAGAAAGCAATAATAAGGAAATCAATAACAGCCTGCAGGAAGTTGCCGTATGTCATAGCCACTTCGGGCACGCCCGCTGTGATCACTTCGCCGGCCTCGGAAAGAGCCTCGGGAACGGCTTCCTTAATAACCCACTTAAGATCCTTAAAATTCACGTTGCCTGTGGCAAAGCTGATAAGCGGGGTGATGATATCGGCCACAAGGGAGCTTACGATCTTGCCGAAAGCACCGCCGATCACAACACCGACTGCCATATCAATAATGTTGCCCTTAGTGGCAAACGCCTTAAAATCCTGGAAAAACTTTTTCATATTTATTCCACCTTTATTCAAATTTCGGGTTTATTTGAGTATAACACTCCGATTTTTGCTTTGCAACAATTTTTCCCTTATGCGCGGGCCATTTTGCTCTCGTGCTTATGCATATACATTGCGTGGTCTGCCTTGGCAAAAACATCTTCATAGACTGTGTCTATTTCGGGATCATAAAGAGCCACACCTCTTGCCAAAGTTACGGGGATCTTTTCCTCAAAAACAGAGATATAATCCCTGGCGCAGGATTCATCCAGCTTATCCAGCAAGGCATGATAATTCGCATAATCATCGCCCTGAAGCAGCACGGCAAATTCGTCGCCGCCGATTCGGAACACAGCGCTATTCTTAAACGTATTCATCAATATTCTGGCCGTGTGCACTATCAGATCGTTACCCACGTCGTGGCCATATTTATCATTGGTCAATTTAAGATTATTGATATCGGCAATCACAAGGCCAAACCTAGGATTATTAAGATTGATCTCCTTATTAAGTTTAGCAATAGCTTCTGTGTAGGCCGTGCTGTTTTTAATTCCCGTTAGAGAATCTCTATAGGCCAATGCGTTGATATACGTGGTGTATTCCTGAATCTTTTCATAAGTGTTATTCAGCACGTTGGCAAGCACACCCACCTCATCCTTAGAGTTGGTTGCTATTCTGGAAAGCTTACTATCGGTTGAGCCGATAGAAATCTCCTCTGCGGCGGCCGTGAGCTGCCTTAAGGGACGCACGATCCTATGAGTAACAACAACGGTGTAGATTATTGCCGCAATCATAACACAAACAAAAGCGATAACTATATTGCTGAGCATAGGATGAATTTCTTTTTGGATATCCTTATAATCGGCGCGTATCTCTAAGAACATACCATTGGAAAGTGCAACGGTAGATTTGGTGTGAGGATCATTTGTTTGCTCAACCTTCATATCGTTATAAGGTGTGACGCCATCCTTGGCCAGCAGCACGGCATATCCGTTATCATAAACAGATATTGTGCTGATTCTATCCACAAGATAGCTAAAATCCATATCAAAGCCCACAACACCCAAAAGCTTGGAATTCACGTAAACGGGAATGGTGTAGGATATCATTTGCACGTTGTAGCCGGGGAAATAATAGGGATCCAGCCACACACCCTTCCCTGCCTCGATCGGGGCATAATACCATCCCACGTTCTTTGTGTCGTTTTCGGGGTATTTAGAGAGATCTGTTACAGGCATTTCCGTTATTGTGAGATCCTCATTCACAATATTATAAAAGCCGGTGGTACTGTTGGTGTATTCGGGATTCAATCTCATGAAATATCCTTCAACGCCGGTGGTGTTGAGCGCGATCTCGGTGAACATGCTTTTGTTCTTTCCCAGATAATCGGCAAGGAACTCAGGATCTTTGAGCTGATCCACACCCTCTATTGAATCGGCTGCGTAATGCTCCATAATGGCAGCAGATTTTTTTATATCACCCAGTGCATCATTTATGTAGGCTGCCTCTTTTTGCGTGGCATTTTTCAGAATCCTATCGGCATCCTTGTGCATGATTTCGTGAGTCATAGTCACGGCAATAGCCGAGACAATTGCGGTGATCACAAAAAGTCCTGCTATAACCACGGTGAGAATTTTATTCTTAATTGATTTCATAGTCTCATCCTCCTACTTGCCTGAATTTTCGGTGCCAATTCGGCAATAGCCTTCCAGCACTATCATTCCGTCCGCATCGGCCACGCGCTTACCACTGAAGCGAGAATTCACATAGCCGTCGTGCGGGTGATTCCATGGGAATTCTACCTGCACAGCACTTTGGCTATGAATTGTTTTGAAAATGGTTTCCTTCACCAGCTCGCGATAATCGGGATGGATGCGATCCCATAAAAAGCCAAAGAATTCAACCGACGTATATTTTGCATCCACAGCCATTATGCGCTCCATTGTTTCATCAACGTGCATTTCATAATGCTCTTCGGCCTCTTTAATGCGCATCATCCAAAGGCCCACACCGTTCTCTCTAAGAATATCCTTCGGATCAAAATGAGCAACGCCCATCTTGGCCTTGAATTCATAGATCTTCTCGATGAACTCCAGTCTGTTCTTAAACTCGGCGGTGTCGGAATTAATATAGGCTCTTTCAATAGCCTCGGCTGTTGCGGGTTTATCAAAAAGATAACCTTGCATAACATCCGGGAGCAAAAGCTCCAGAATAGCCAATTCGTGGGCGCTTTCCACACCTTCGCAGCAGGTGCGGATATCGTTGCCCTTAGCAAATTCAATAACATTGCTTATGAGCTTGTGATTATAAGTATCTTTTTCAACGCCGTTCACAAAAACACGGTCGATTTTTATCTCATCCACGTTAAGCTGCTTTAGATAGCCCAGATTGGAATATCCCGTGCCGAAATCATCGATAGCAAAGCTGATGCCATAGGATTTCAGCTGCCTCATTGTGTTGATAATCTGGCTGCTGTTGCGAAGCTCCACCGACTCGGTGATCTCCATAGTGAGCGCCTGCGGGGGAAGTTCCACTTCCTTAAGAGTTTTAACCACTTTTTCGGCAAGATGAATATCTTCAAACTGAAGAGCTGAGAAATTAACACTCACGCGAAGATCGGGCAGCATTTTGCGCCATGTTTTGCATTGTTCGGCAGCAACACGCAGCACCCAAAGCCCCACTTCCCTAATAAGGCGGGATTGCTCCAGCACCGGAATAAACTCATCGGGGAAAACTCTGCCGCGGGTGGGCGAATTATAGCGAAGAAGTGCTTCCACACCATATATCTCATAGTTGCCCGCCCTCAGCTGTGGTTGGAAATAAAGCTCGAAGCCATTAAATCCGTTTTCCACGCTTTGCCTTAATTCTTCCAACAAGGCAAGAGAAGCTATCTTCTCGCTCAGATCTTCGGGAGAGAAGAACTCAATGCGGTTGTTGGATATCTCCTTGGCTTTTTTCAGAGTCATATTCACGGAAGCGAGCAACTGTGTTTCATCAAGGAAAAGACTCTTATCAATAGGCACCGCGCCCACTGTGAGAGTGCACTTATCGCTCATTTCCTGCTTTATTGTCTCAAACATCTCACGCACGTCATTTTCGCCTTCGGCATCTACTATCGCGGCAAAATTATTGTGATCCACGTGATAAGCCTTCACAATATTCTCATTGTTTTCCAGCAACTCGGCAATCTCCACAAGAAGAGCATCGCCGTATTCTCGGCCGTGAGTGAGATTGATGGCAGAAAGACCATCGATATCCAAAAGAAGCAGATAGCCCTTGCTATTTACCAGCTTGTCCTTCAAATCCGTTCGCAACTTATTTTTGTTCCAGAGAGCTGTGAGCGGATTATAAAGGTGCCTTAGATTTTCTTCGGAAACGCGGCCTATCATAAGATAAGGTTTGCCGCTGCCGTCTTTAATCACCGTGCCATGGCAATTGATCCACACTTTTTTACCGCTGCGATTTATCCAGCGATAATCCATATTGTGAGTATCCTTTTTGCCGGCGGCAATATCCGAAAGGCTGGCAAGAACGGCCTGGCTATCGGCAGGATAGATAATCCTCATCATATCCTGAGTGCTGTTGGTAGCGCTTCCATCCTTGCGGATATCATAATATTTATCAATATCACCAAAGAACCATCTCGTATCGGCATTGATATCCCAGATAAAGAGATAATCGTCGGTGGATCTATTGATAGTCTCAATAAGCTTCAGCGTGGTCTCAAACCCGCTGGTAGTTTTCAAAAAATTATCCATGGTATTCACCGTTGTACTGGATAAGTGTAGCATCATCCACACCATCTATATCACGGATTTTATCGAGGAAAAAGGTATCGTTGTTCTTGCAGTAGAGTTCCACCGCAAGTTCTGTTCTGCCTTTGCGAACAGTTTTGGATTTAACAAAATACTTCATTTTGCCAAAGGCGCGGATCACGTTGTCTCCCACTTCATCACCAACAAAGTGGATCACAGCGATATAAATACGGCCCTTTTGCTGCTTGCGATAGAAGATCATTATCATAATAATCATAACAACAGCGGTGACCAACACCAGCAGATACATTCCGGCGCCGGATGTGATGCCTGTGGTGATAGCCCAGAACAGATACAAAAGATCCAGCGGGTCTTTAACAGCCGTACGGAAACGAACAATAGAAAGAGCACCAACCATACCGAGAGATATCACGATATTAGTGCTGATAGCCAAGGTAACCATTGTTGTGAGGATTGTCATACCCACCAAGGTAACTGCAAAGCTGCGAGAATAGATAACACCCACGTAGAACTTGCTGTAGATAAGATAGATCACCGCACCCATGAGCAGTGCTGTGATAAGTCCCAGCGCAATACTCGCAAGGCTGGCGCCGTCGTATGCGCCCGATTCCAAAATTGACTTTTTAATAAAATCCTGAACACTCATTGTTTATCCCTCCGTTAATTTTCATACCAATACTTAAAGCTGTTCATATATTCTGTTTTTTCATAGCACAGAACATATTTGGAAACTGCCGTGAACTCCGAAGCCCTATCGGGAAGGATCTCTCGCACAAACTGGGGCAGGAATTC
>JAZRGE010000087.1:0-2094 GCA_045644025.1 Acutalibacteraceae bacterium
AAATACCAAGCTGAGCAGCAGCACCCATAAGGAAGCTGGAAGGACGGCTGATAAGGGGGGCAAAGTCTGTCATCGTGCCGATACCAAGGAAGATAAGCGGAGGATAGATGCCAAGCTTAACACCAAGATAAAGAATATCCAAAAGGCCGCCGTGCTTCAGCACGTTGCCGGCAAGGATATGGAAGCCTTCAGCATCATATTCCCAATATTCAAACACAGTCTTTATGCCGTTTTTAGCGTTTTCAATCATTTCCGGAGTGACGGAAGGGATTGTCCAAATACCGGCATCATAAATGCCGGCGTTGGGGATATTAGCCAAGAACATACCGAAAGCAATGGGCAGGAGAAGCAGGGGCTCGAAGCCTTTCTTAACAGCCAAATACATAAGGCCGAAAGAAATGACAATCATCACAGCGTTTTTCCAGCCATCACCCTGGAAGAAATAAGCAAAGCCTGAATCTTTCGCAAGATCTATAATTGTTCCAATAAATTGTTCAAACATATTCTACACCTCAAAAAGACCTTACGTTCTGTGCGAGGCCGGCAGCAGCCCAAGCAGAACGTCCGCCTGTGGCAACAGGCCTGATATTGCGGATAACAGCTTTTTTGCCACTACCTGCATAAATTGCATCAACAGCTGCAGCAATCACAGCAATAAGCTCGCCCTCATCCTGAGAAGGAGCAGCAGCAACAGCAGGAGCGGCCACAGGGGCAGCCTTAGCTGCAGGCACAGCCTTTTCGGCAACGGGTTTTGTTGCCTTAATCTTGCTGCCGGAAGTCATGATTTTTCCAAAAATAGTGATAGCAACAATAAGGATTGCAAGCACCAAGAACACAATAGCTACACCGCATATTGTTACCAAAACACCTGTGTCTAAATTGCCCAAAAAGGCTTCCATCATTTCCTGAAACATATCAATCACCCTAAATCAAGTTGATTATTTAGAAATAAGAGCAAGAGTATCGCGAGCGATAACAATCTCTTCGTTGGTGGGAATTACCCAAACTTCTACATTGCTATCCTCTGTGGAAATCCTATGCTCCTTGCCGCGCTGTGCGTTCTTTTCATCATCGCACTTAACACCGAGATAAGCAAGCTTTTCGATAACATACTTGCGAAGCTCGGGATCGTTCTCACCGATACCGCCGGTGAACACGATCTGATCCACACCACCCATTGCGGCAATATAGCTGCCAACAAATTTGGTGATCTGGTATCTCTGCATCTCAACAGCAAGCTGAGCTCTTTCGTTGCCTGCTTCGGCAGCAGCGCCAACGTCGCGATTATCGTTAGACACGCCGGAAATACCAAGCATACCGGACTTCTTATTGCAGAGATCAGACATCTCTTTAGGAGAAATGTTTTCCTTATCGGCAATATAGGTGAGCACGGAAGGATCCATTGTGCCGGTTCTTGTGCCCATCATAAAACCATCAAGAGGAGTGAAGCCCATGCTAGTGTCGATGCAAACGCCATCCTGGATAGCTGTGATAGAGCAACCATTGCCCAGGTGGCAGGTGATGATCCTCATATCCTTCTTGGGCACACCCTTGATCTCGGCAAGCCTATCGCTCACGTAGCGATGAGATGTGCCATGGAAGCCATAACGGCGAACCTGATATTTTTCGTAGTATTCATAAGGAAGTGCATACATATATGCTCTGGGGGGCATTGTCTGATGGAAGGATGTATCAAAAACAACTACTTCGGGGATCTCTTCACCCAAAGATTTGATGCAAGCCCTGATGCCCATAACGTGAGCTGCGTTGTGAACGGGAGCAAGATCGATAAGGCTCTCAATATCCTCGATAACCTTCTGTGTTACGATCTCAGGCTTGGAGAAGATAGCGCCGCCCTGCACGATTCTGTGGCCAACAGCTCCGATCTCCTGCATAGAATCAATAACCTTTGCATCGCTTTCTGTGAGAGCATAGACCAAAGCATCGAAAGCCTCGGTGTGGGTGGGCATATCCACGTCCATCTCGTAGCCCCTGCCATCGGCAGCAGAATGCTTGATGTGGCCGGTAACACCGATTCTTTCGCAAACACCTTTTGCCAGGGTGGATTCGTTCTCCATATCAATAAGCTGATAC
>JAZRGE010000088.1:0-3215 GCA_045644025.1 Acutalibacteraceae bacterium
TATCTTCCACTCCGCTAAATCAATATTGTTAATATTATATATTCTCGGCCCATTCTTTGCAACCCCGAGAAAATAAAAAAACGGCGAGAGAAATCTCGCCGTTCATATTATTTTTAGCTTACTTAAGAACCTTGAAATAATCAAGCAGGGTGAGAACAATGCCTGCAAAAACATAGATCTCAAGAACCCAGCCGATGATCATGAACAGATACTTGATGATGGGGATAATGCCCAGAACACCGAGAATAAAGCTGCCCACAAAGCCTGCGGCTAAGTAGATCACAAGAACGATGATAAGATTTGTAGTATCCTTTGCCCTAAAGGAAAGGGGGAAGATCTGCTTCAGAAGATCCATTAGAAAACATCCTTTCAAATTTTATGCATTTATTTTAGCATTCTTTCCCAAAAAAATCAATAGTTTTGTGGCAAATGGGGGCGGCCGAGAATAGGATAAAACAAGAAACTTTTCCGAAAGGTAGATTTTTATGAGCGAACTGAATTCTCTGCCTATATTCTTTCTGGGTGCCAACAACCTGAGCGGCTATGTTTCCCGATTCGCCGATTGCTTCGATACTGAGAAGGGCTGGCAGGTGTGGGTGATAAAGGGTGGCCCCGGCAGCGGCAAATCCACACTTATGAAGAAGGCGGCCGAAAGGCTGAAGCAGCAGGGGCACACACTCTATATAGCCCCCTGCACCGCCGACCCCAAATCGCTGGATGCAGTGGTCTCCGATTCCCGCAGGCTTATGTTATTAGACGGCACTCACCCCCACCCCATGGATCCGCCTTTGCCCGGTGTGGCAGGCAGGATTATAGACACAGGCCGCTTTTGGAACAGCTCTAAGCTGGCCGCCAACCGAGAAAAGATTGCAGCGTTGGGGCAGGAAAACGCTCGACTTCACTCCCGCGCGGCAGGATATATGGCCGCGGCGGCAGGCATTTTGGGGGAAAGCCGCCGCATTGCTCTTGCGGCCACCGACACCGCCAAGGCCCGTTCCTTTGGGCAAGGCCTGGCTATGCGCATGCTTCCCAAAAAGGGAAACGGTGCGGCCGAGCAGGTGCGATTTTTAAGCGGTATCACCCCCGCAGGGGTGGCCTACTACCGCTCCACAGCAGAGAAACTCTGCCCCGATATTGTTGAGCTTTGGGATGAATACGGCGCGGCAGCAGGGTGTGTGCTGGCAGGGATTCGCCAAAAGGCCTTGGAGAGCGGCCACGAAATTATCAACTGCCGATGCCCGCTCCATCCGCTGGATACCACCGACCATCTTCTCTTGCCGCAAGCAGGGGTAGGCTTTTTAAGCGTGAACCGCTATCTTGCCCACGGTCAGGAACACCGCCGCAGGATTCACTACAAGCGTTTCACCGATATGGCGGCCTTGCGGCGGCATAAATCCCACCTTAATTTCAACCGCCGCGCGGCAGGCGAGCTGCTGGGATGTGCCGCAGGGCTCTTGGCCGATGCCAAGAGTGTGCACGATATGCTTGAGCAATACTATATAGAGGCCATGGATTACCCTTCCCTTGATACCTATTTTCAAGAGATTCTGGAAGAGATATAAACATTAAAGAGGCGGCATAAGCCGCCCTTTTGCTATTCTCCGAACTGCTCCTTAATTTTCTCGTTGATCCTTGCATCCATTCTTGGTATCTGCTTTATATCTTCTTCCGCCATAGAAATTTCGGCGATATCCGGTTTTTCACCATACTGTGGAAAGTATACATCCCATTCGTCATTCCGGCTTTTCTCCAACCATATAACACCCTGCATGCCTTTGTGCACGCCTTCTTTGGCGTATTTTTCCTTTTCCACTATTACTTCTACGCAATCTAAATATTTCATATTATTTACCTCTAAAGCTTAAGCGCATCTCTACGTTGCCGATATTTATAATTCATATTCCACGCTTTTATTCTTATTATATCACCTGTTCTATCGCTTGCAAACAATTGTTCAAAAAAAGCGGCATAAGCCGCCTTTTTATTGACTTTAACATCGTTTTGTTATAAAATATTTGTGTCGGGGAAACTTTCAAAGTAGTTGAATAATGCTTTTTGTTCTCCTTTTTATGCAAGTGAATTGAGAAAGCAAATTAGTCTTATAAAAATTATTTTGTTATGTCTTAAACCTTGAACACCTATAAAGGCTTTCCGTTTGGGTAAGCTTAATTTGTGTTGCAAGGTTTTTGTTTTCTCCGACGAATATTATTAATTAGGAGGAAAAACAATGAAAAACCGAACTCAACTAACCAAAGACGAAAGGCAGGAAGTAAAGAGAATTATCAAAGAAAAAACAAACTATTTTATTAAAAGCAACGCTTTTTTGGAGCAAATTTTCAGGCGAAGTTCATTTGCTGCCGAAACAGGACAGAACAGCAACGAAATATTTGAATTTATTGGAGATCAAGTACTTGGGTATTATGTTGTAAAGGCCGTTGCAAAGCGGTGTGGAGCAATAAGTCTCGCCAATTCGGATTATAGTTTCCGAATCAAAGAAAATAAATTTACACAAATCAAGCAATTCTTGGTGAAAAACGAAACGCTTGCAAAGATAATTGATGAATGGGGTATTGCCAAATACCTGCTTTGGGGGAAAAGCGATACAAACAACAATGCTTTAGAAAGCACAAAGGCGAAAGCAGATCTTTTGGAAGCAATTTTTGGTGCAATAGCTGTAGAAAGTGGTTGGGATTCACAAATTTTGGAAAACGCTGTTGCCAAATCAATTCATATAGACGCAGCTATTGATGCGCTTATAGAACTCGAATCTAAAATGATAAACGTTGATATCGATAACGCCATTACCGTTCTGAAAGAACAAGCCGAAAACGGCCAATGCACCATGCCCGAATATGTTTTTGACGGCCCTGATAAAATAGGATTCGACAAAGATGGGAATCCCAAATGGAGATGCCG
Organism: Acutalibacteraceae bacterium; assembly: GCA_045644025.1. Lineage (GTDB taxonomy): Bacteria > Bacillota > Clostridia > Oscillospirales > Acutalibacteraceae > JAZRGE01. The sequence continues at coordinate 2,917 of JAZRGE010000088.1, forward strand.
TTGCTGCATTATAAACAGCACAACGGGCATTACCAAATCAGTTCATGCCAATTCAAAAAAGGATGCAAAAAAGGCAGCCGCTTATTTGGTTTTGTGCGATCATTTAGGTTTGCAAAACATATATGGCGAAAACAAGCGTCTTATAGAATGGATTTACAAAGACGAAAAATTATTAAATTCTCAGCTTTAAAAAAAGGCGGCATAAGCCGCCCTTTTGCTATTCTCCGAACTGCTCCTTAATTTTCTCGTTGATCCTTGCATCCATTCTTGGTATCTGCTTTATATCTTCTTCCGCCATA
>JAZRGE010000089.1:0-4079 GCA_045644025.1 Acutalibacteraceae bacterium
CTTTGGCTTTATAGCCTTAATGCTTCGGGTGATGCATTGAAGCGCCACGAGCAGAAGCTTACTCTTGCCAAGGCAAATTATGCCGAAATTGAAAGAGAACTCAGCAGAATCGAATCGGAGACCGAGAGCGGAAGCGAAAAGGTCAACGAAATGGCTGTGAAGATAGATGAGATCCATCGCACTATCTCGGCGGGGGAAGAGGATATTATCCGAATCCAGGGCGAGCAGGCTGTTATTCGCAACACGATCGAGAACCGTGAAAGGCAGATCGAAAGGCTTCGCGGTGAGATCGCCGAGCTTTCCGGCAGCGGCGATGAAGATAGCCAGGAGATGAAGAACCGAGAGGCTCTTATTGCCGAAAAAAGCGCATATCTTGATGCGCTTAAAGCCGAAGCTGACGGCATCAATGCCCAGCTTACCGGCCTTATTACCGATAGTGAAAATATTTCCCGCCAGATAGAAGAAAAGGTTAAATTCCTTAATAGACTTTCTGTGGAAATGTCGGAATGCACTGTGGCTCAGGTTACGGCTAAATCTTCCGTGGCCGAATTGGAAACAAGATGCTCCGCGCTGGAATCTGATATTGCCCTTCGCAACGTTGATTCCGCAAAATTGCAGCAGGAATGGGAAGCCTATAAGAGTGATCTGGATACTCTGGCCGAAAAAGAAACAGAGTGCCGCAACACTATCGATGGCTACGAAATGCGCTACAACAGCCGCAAGGAAACCGCTCAAAAAGCCAGAGAAAAGGTGGAAAACCTTAAGAGTGAGATAGAAAGCAAGATTCACCGTGCAGGCATTCTGGAAGACTTGGAAAAGAGCATGGAAGGCTTCACTTATTCTGTTAAGGAAGTTATGAAATGCGCCGATGCAGGCACCTTAAGGGGTGTTCACGGCCCTGTCTCCAGGCTTATAAAAGTGCCTAATAAATATGGCGTGGCAATAGAGACTGCCTTGGGCAACAATATGCAGCATATTGTTGTGGAAAACGAGGCCGATGCCAAGCGTGCCATAAATATGCTTAAGAGTTCCGATAAGGGCCGCGCCACCTTCCTGCCCATCACGTCCGTTAAGGGTAAGGGCATAGAAGAAAAGGGCGTGGAGGATTGCTTCGGTTTCGTGGGCTTTGCAACCGAGCTTATCGAATACGATAAGAAATATCACGAAATCATGATGTCTCTCATAGGCAAAACGGTTGTTTGTGAGGATATTGACAGCGCCGTAGCTATCTCCAAAAAATACGGCTATAAGTTCAAGTCGGTCACTTTGGATGGCCAGGTTGTAAATGCAGGCGGTTCGCTCACCGGCGGTTCGCTTGTGAAGAATGCAGGTCTGCTCAGCCGAAAGGCCACTATCAAGCAGCTTCTTGATCAGGCCGAAAAGCAGAAAGAACAGCTGGAACGCGCCCAGATAGAGTGCGATATGGCCGAATCTGCCGCCGCGGAGGCCGAGGCTCAGGTTGTGGCTGTGAAGAGCGAACTGCAGACTGTGAATGAAGACAAGATAAGGGTGCTGGCAGAGATCAAGAGGGTGGATGAGCTTAAATCCGCCGCTGATGCCGTTACAAACGAAATGGTGGCTGAACTTAACTCTGCCAAAGAGCGAATCGAGGCTCTGGGCAAATCTGCTGCCGCTGCCGCCCACGATGCCGAAAGGCTGGAAAAGGAGAAGTCTGCCGCCGAAAGAGAGATCGATGAGATGTCGGGCGGAAGAGAAACTGCCAATATCGAAAGGCAGGAGATCTCCAATCGCCTCACCGAGTTCAAACTCAAGATAATCGAGACCGAAAAAGACGTGGAATCCTTGATGCAGGCCGCACAAATGCTTGCTGCTTCTGCCGAGATCCGCGAAGAGAGAATCAAATCTTTGGAGGAGCAGATCGCAGCTGAGCAGGCCGAGATCAATGCCGAGAACGGCAAGATTGCCGAAGCCGAAGCCGCTGTTGTTGCTCTTAAAGCCCTTTCCGATCAGCGCCGTCAGCAGGCAATGCAGCTCACCAAGGAGCGAGATGATATCACCATTCGCAGCGGAGAACTGCGCCGCACCGAAAGGGAAAAGCTGGCCGAAAAGGAAATCGTGGCAGGCGAGGTGGCAAGGCTCACCGAGCGCGGTGAATCCATGATGCGCGAATATGATGAAATGACCGCCCGTATGTTTGATGAGTACGGTCTCACCCGCAGCGAAGCCGAGCAGGTCAGCCAGCCTTGTGAACACCCCACCGAGACAAGAAAGAGCCTTTCGGATGTGAAGAGCAAGATAAAAGGTCTTGGCAGTGTCAACGTTGGTGCAATCGAAGAATATAAAGAGGTTGGCGAGCGATATGAATTTATGTCGGCTCAGATAGCCGATGTGGAAAAATCCCGCGCCGAGCTTTATAAGCTTATCGGCACTCTCACCGACACAATGAAGGAAATGTTCGTTGAAGGCTTTAATAAGATAAACGAGAATTTCAAGACTATCTTCACAAGCCTTTTCGGTGGCGGAAGCGCCGAGTTGGTGCTCACCGAGCCCGATAACATACTCACCAGCGGTATTGATATAAAGGCAAAGTTGCCCGGCAAGAACGTGCCGAGCCTGGATGGACTTTCGGGCGGTGAAAAAGCCCTTGTGGCTATTGCAATCTATTTCTCGGCCATGAAGGTGAATGCGCCTGCCTTCTGCATACTGGACGAAATAGACACAGCTTTGGACGAAGCAAACGTAAGCCTTGTGGCTGAATATATTAAGAACAGCGGCATTCCCACCCAGTTTATTTGCATTACTCACCGCAGAGGCACAATGGAAGCATCCGATATGCTCTATGGTGTCACAATGCAGGAGCAGGGTATTTCTAAGCTGCTGGAGCTGAATATTGCCGAGCTGGAAAGAAAACTTTTGGGCGTTGTAAAATAAAGACGAGAGGTAATCATAATGGGCCTTTTTTCCAAGATTAGTGCAGGTTTGAAGAAAACAAGAGATTCCATCTCTTCCTCCCTGGCAGGCGTTTTTGCAGGCTTTAGGGGAATAGACGAGGATCTTTTAGAAGAACTCACGGAGATCCTTGTTATGGCCGATGTGGGTATCCACACCGCCGAAGAAATATGTGATATCCTGCGCCAAAAGGCCAAGGAAGAAAAGATTACGGATGAACAGCAGGTAAGAGAGCTTCTTAAAAGCATCGTCTCCGATATGCTTTCGGGCGACAGTTCTTTGAATCTTTCCACCAAACCTTCTGTTATAATGGTCATCGGTGTGAACGGTGTGGGCAAAACTACCACGATTGGTAAGCTTGCCAATAATCTGAGAGTCGATGGCAAGAAAATAGTACTTGGCGCCGCCGATACTTTCCGCGCCGCAGCCGCAGAGCAGCTGCAGGTCTGGGCTGAGCGCTCGGGCAGCGAGATCGTTCGCGCCACCGAAGGAGCCGATCCTGCATCGGTGGTATTTGATACCGCTGCTGCCGCAAAAAGAATGGGCGCCGATGTGATGATATGCGACACGGCAGGCCGCCTGCACAACAAAAAGAATCTTATGGACGAACTTGCCAAGATGTTCCGCGTGGTGAAAAGGGAGCTGCCCGAGAGCAGCATAGAAACACTTCTCGTGCTGGATGCAGCTACAGGCCAAAACGCTGTGAATCAGGCCAGAGAGTTCAAGAATATTGCGGATATCACAGGTATTATTCTCACAAAGATCGATGGCACCGCCAAGGGTGGCGTGGTGCTGGCTATTGAAAACGAGTTGAAGATACCGGTGAAGTATATCGGCGTGGGTGAGCAGATAGATGATCTCCGCCCCTTTGATGCAAGGGAATTTACCGAGGCATTATTTGAATAGAGGCTTGAAAATGACCTATTATCTGGCAACAAAGAATATGAAAAAACTTGCCGAGCTCCAAAGAATTTTGGGGCCTGCAGGTATTGACGTAATATGTGAAAAAGACCTGGAGACTCCGCTGGACGAGGTGGAAGAAACAGGGGAGACCTTTGAGGAAAACGCCCTGCTTAAGGCGGAGGCCGCGGCGTCTGCGCTGGGCATACCTGCCATTGCCGATGATTCCGGCCTTGTGGTGGATGCTCTCGGCGGCCGCCCGGGTGTTT
>JAZRGE010000090.1:0-3656 GCA_045644025.1 Acutalibacteraceae bacterium
ATAAAGCCAAAGGCCGATCTCCAGCTTTTTCTTTTCTTCGGCCAGCACAAGGAACTTCTGTGCCTTTTCGCTCTGCTCCTTCAATGGGCCAACACGGCTTTCCAGCTCGCCCATAATATCCCTTAAGCGCACAAGGTTTTCCTCGGCAGCCTCCAGTTTTCTTTCGGCCTCGATCTTTTTATATCTATATCTGGAAATTCCCGAAGCCTCTTCGAAAATATCCCTGCGCTCGCCCGAGCGGCTGTGGACAATGCTATCTATCTTACCTTGGCCCACCATAGAATAACCGTCGCGGCCAAGACCTGTATCCATAAAGAGTTCGTGGACGTCCTTAAGCCTTACAGAAACGCGGTTGATAAGATATTCGCTTTCGTGGGAACGATAGAAACGGCGGGTGACCGAAACGGTATCGTCATCAAACTTAAGGCTACGATCGGTATTATCTATATTAAGGGTAACTTCGGCATATCCGCCTGCCTTGTGGGCAGCAGTACCGTTGAATATAACGTCTTCCATAGCCTGTCCGCGCAGATTCTTGGTAGATTGCTCACCAAGCACCCAGCGCACGGCATCGGAGATATTACTTTTACCGCTTCCGTTAGGGCCTACAACCGCAGTAAGTCCCTGGCCGAATTTAAGAATAGTCTTATCGGCAAAGGATTTAAAGCCCTGGATTTCAATAGATTTTAAGAGCATAATTTCCCACCCTTATATTGTTTCTTTGGTTATTTCAATCTGATTCAAAGTCATCCCATCTTTGGGGCAGACCTTTATATTTATTCCTTTGGCGGCCAATGCAGCAACGTTGGCCTTTTTTTGGCCTATCACCTTAGAAAGATCTTCGGCCGCGCAATGCACTATGTAGTTACCTTTTTCGAAAATTTCGGCTTGCATTTTCTTTAGCATTCTTCGCGATTGCACCAATTCGCGGAATGCAGGATGGCAGGGGCCTGCCACGTAGCTTTCCGAATCAATTTCGTGAAGCCCGAGGCGGATCACCTTTATGCCGTTTTGCTCAAAAATGTCCAGCAGTTTTGCCGAAAGTTCTACCGCCGCCTCAAGGCTCTGCGGAGCATAATCGCCCGATTCAAATTCCTTGTGAAGCTGAGTGCCTTTAAGCACTATCGTGGGATAGATTCTCACGGTATCAGGCTTTAGTGTTGCAATTTTTTCGGCTGTGGCTATAGCCTTCTCATCGGTGTCGCCCAAAAGGCCCGTCATCATCTGAAGGCCCAAGGAGATTCCGCTCTTCTTTATAAGATAAGCCGCTCTTTCCACGCACTCTGCACTGTGCCCCCTATGATTGGCGACCAGCACATCGTTGTCCATACTCTGCGCACCCAGTTCCAACGCAGTCACGTGATATCTTTTCAGAAGTTCCAATATTTCTTCGTCTATAGCATCGGGACGAGTAGAGGCGCGCACACCTGCCACGGTGCCGTTTTCCACATATTTTGCCGCCGCCCCCAAAAGTTCCAGCATATATTCTCGATCTATGGCGGTGAAACTGCCGCCGAAGAAAGCGATCTCGGTGCTTTTAGGGCAGTAGTTCCGGCTTTTCTGAGCCGCCGCCACAGCAGCATCCACATCTCTTCTGCCGGGACGCTTGGCAACACAGGCTATCTTGGTCTGATCGCAAAAGCTGCATCTGCCGGGACAGCCTATATGCGGCACGAATATCGAAATATTGGCGTGTCGTTCCTTCACTTTTCTTCACCCAGCGCTTGCTTGGCAGCCAACTGCTCGGCTTTTTTCTTGTTTTGACCCACGCCTTCGCCTACAACCTTGCCATCCACTATGGCCTGCACGGTGAAGCTCTTCATATGATCGGGGCCTTCTTCCTTCACAAGGATATATTCCACCCTACCCTCTCGGGAGCGCTGAACTTTTTCCTGCAAAAGAGTCTTATAATCCACAAAAGAGCCGGCCACACCATCGGAAAGATCGGCCGAAACAAAGCGCATAATATGCTCTGCGGCGGCCTCCAGACCTCCATCCAGATAGATCGCGGCTATCACGGCCTCAAAGGCATCGGAAAGAATCGAATCGCGCTTATCGCCGCCTGTGAGCTTCTCACCGCGGCCAAGCATAAGATATTCGCCCAGATCGATTTCGCGGGCATAGGCAGCCAGAGAGCGCTCGCACACCAAATTGGCGCGCAGCTTTGTGAGCTCGCCCTCGGGGCGATTGGTGAAACTGCGGAAGATATGATCGGATACAACAATAGATAGCACCGAATCTCCCAAAAACTCCAATCGCTCATTGCTGGCGCGGCCATCCTTACACTCATTGGCATAGGAAGAATGGGTAAGCGCACGCTGAAGCAAAGCGATATTCTTAAACTTATAGTTTATCTTTTTCTCAAATTCATTCAGCATCGGTTTCGGCTCCGTTCAGTTGGAATTCTGCCAAGCCTTCTTCTGTGGCCGAAATCACACCGCTCTCGGCAAACCTTGCCGCTGCACGGATAGCATGCTTTATGGCCTTGGCATCGGAATTACCGTGTGCCTTAATAACAGGTGCAGAAATTCCCAGCAACAATGCTCCGCCCACTTCGGAAGAATCCATCATGGATTTAAGTGCATGAAGATCTTTCTTAATAATCAAGGCGCAGAGCTTGTTGATAATATTTTTATAAAGGGCATTTTTTATCAGCTTAAACAGGGTGGAAGCCACACCTTCGGTGAGTTTAAGCACCACGTTGCCCGTAAAACCATCGGTAACCACGATATCGGCGGCACCGGCGGGAAGTTCTCTTGCCTCCACGTTGCCTATAAAGTTCACAGGTGCAGTTTTGAGCAGAGCAAAAGTCTCCTTGCGAAGTTCATCACCCTTGGTATCCTCTGTGCCGATATTAAGCAGACCCGCGGTGGGGTTTTCCAGACCGCAAGCCTTCTTCATATAGGCCGATGCCATTATAGCAAACTGAGCCAACATCTCGGGGCGGCACTCAGCATTAGCGCCCATATCAAGCAGCATATATCTGCCTTTGGCAGTGGGAATAATGCTGGCAATAGCGGCACGCTTAACACCCTTGATGCGCTTCACAAACATTGTGCTGCCCACAACAAGAGCGCCCGTGCTGCCTGCCGAAACAAAGGCTTCACCTTTGCCTGCTCTTAAAGCCTTCAGTCCCTCGGCCATCGAGCAATTTTTCTTGCCGCGAATAATATCCGAAGGTTCGTCGTGCATGGCAATTTCATCGGTAGCGTCGATTATCTCGAAGCCATCCAAAGAAATGCCCTGCTCTTTGGCGGCGGCCGTGATCTTCTCGGCATTACCGCTCAAAGCAATTTCTACTCCGTATTCCTTTTTTGCGGCGACACAGCCTTCTAGCACGCTGAAAGGAGCATTATCTCCGCCAAAAGCATCAACAATTATTTTCATAACATTTCCTCCTTATTGCGGGGGATTTTTCTTAAAGATTATTATACCACTCCAAAGACCTTTTGGAAAGAGCAAAATATCTTTCTTTTTTATCTCTTATATGCTCTTCCAACGGGGGCAAGATTCCAAAATTGGCGCCCATGGGTTGGAAGTTTTCGGTGCCTGCATCGGTAATATATCCGAGCAGGGCTCCGATCATTGTGAATTTCGGCAGAATAAGCGGCTTCTGCCCATTAAGGCGAGCTATCGCATTAGTGGCCGCCACGATT
>JAZRGE010000091.1:0-4315 GCA_045644025.1 Acutalibacteraceae bacterium
CTGGGAGAGCATCTGCCTTACAAGCAGAGGGTCACAGGTTCGAGCCCTGTTGTTCCCACCATGTGGCCTGGTAGTTCAGTTGGTTAGAACGCTAGCCTGTCACGCTAGAGGTCGTGGGTTCGAGCCCCATCCAGGTCGCCATTTTTTGCCTCTGTAGCTCAGTCGGTAGAGCAATGGACTGAAAATCCATGTGTCGTTGGTTCGATTCCGACCGGAGGCACCATTTATGCGGATTTCGCTCATCTGGTAGAGCGCCACCTTGCCAAGGTGGAGGTAGCGAGTTCGAGCCTCGTAATCCGCTCCAAAGGACGGTTAAACTGGAATCACGTTTAACCGTCCAAAATTTTTTCGGCGCCATAGCCAAGTGGTAAGGCAGAGGTCTGCAAAACCTTTACGCCCCAGTTCAAATCTGGGTGGCGCCTCCAAAGAAAGAAATCCGTTCTCGAAAGAGGACGGATTTTTTATTTTATAAATTCAAATCTATGAGAATATGTGATGCCATCTTTCTCCACGCTCTCCTGCCACATACTAAGCGGGCGCACCCACACGTCGCCTTCGCCGTAGCGTGCACGGTAGATCACCATTGTTTCTCCGTTTTCACTATGCCTGGCAAATCCCAAAAGTTCGTATTCATTGCCCTTAAAGTGCCTATATATGCCCTTCTTTGGCAGCTCGTTTTTTTCCATCGCTAAGCCCCCTTATTGCCCTATATTAGCATTTTTTGCTCCGAAAAGTCAACTATGTGAAAAATACACAAAAACAAAGCGCTTTTTTAGGCGGGATTTGGATATTTACTATTGATTTTTCAAGCAATTAATGGTAGAATGTAGATAATTGTTATAAGGGGGAGAAGTGGCGTATGAAAAAGGTAGATCCTGTTGTAATCAAAGAATCAACCTATGTTGCAATCTGGGTTTTTGTGCTCAGTCTTCTCACCCAAGCGGTCTTCCTTTTAATCTCTAAGTGGGACTACACGGTGCTTCTGGGCAACGCATTGGGATTCCTTGCCGCCGCGGGCAATTTCTTTGCCATGGCCTACACAGTGCAGCTTGCCGTGGATAAGGAAGAAAAGGATGCCAAGAACACCCTCAAGCTTTCCCAGACTCTCCGATTCCTGGGGATGTTTGCCGTGGCTGTTGTGGGCCATCTTGCCCCCTGTTTCAATCTTATTGCGGTGGTAATTCCTCTGGTTTTCCCCAGCATCGCAGTATTTTTAAGGCCGCTCTTCAAAAAATAATCATAATCCATTCTTTATAGGGAGGTGAAGGCTTGGAAAAGACTAACTTAAAATTTAAGATCGTGGATATTCTTTATCTTGCTCTGGCAATAGTGCCCATTATATTCGGCATTGTGCTGCAGGTTCTCACCAAGCCTGCTTCCGAAGGAATAGAGATCACAGGTGCAAGGGTTTTCTTCACAATACCTATGCCGTTGCAGGATATGCCTATCACCGAGGCTCAGGTCAACTCGGTGCTGGTGCTATTAGCCATAATCGGTGTCTGCCTTTTCCTCACTCACGGCATGAGCCAGCACATCAAGCTCAAAAGGCAGCATTTAGCCGAAATGGCTGTGGAGACCGTGGATAAGCTTGTTGTGGATAATATGGGCGAATATTTTAAGGGTTTCTCCCCTTTCATTATTGCCATACTTGCCCTTTCGGCCTTCTCCAGCTTGGTCACATTGGTCGGCCTTTATCCCCCCACTTCGGATATCAACATTGTAGGTGGATGGGCCATCCTTGTTTTCGGCATTATCACCTATTATAAATTAAAGACCGGTATCGGCCCATATCTCAAAGGCTTCACCGAGCCGATATTCGTGATGCTGCCGCTCAACATTCTGGGCGAAATAGCCACGCCTATCTCTATGGCGTTCAGGCACTACGGCAACGTACTTTCGGGCACGGTAATCTCGGTGCTCCTAAGCGCCGCGCTGGGCGGTCTTTCCGCCATGGTGCTCGGCTGGCTTCCGGGATTCCTGGCCGATATTCCTTTGTTCCAGATAGGTATCCCTGCCGTGCTTTCGGTCTATTTTGATATCTTCAGCGGATGCATGCAGGCCTTTATCTTCGCTATGCTCACCATGCTGAATGTGGCAGGCGGTTTTGATCTGGAAGGATATGAAAAACTTAAGTTAAAAAAAGCCCAAAAAGCTTTGAAGAATAAATAATCTGTATTTTGGAGGAAAATAAAATGGAAATTGCAATTGGTATCATTCTCGGTTGTTGTGCAATGGGCGCAGGTATCTGTATGGGTATCGGAGCTATCGGCCCCGGTATCGGCGAAGGTAATGCTGTGTCTAAAGCTTGTGAAGCTATCGGCAGGCAGCCCGAGAGCAAGGGCGCTGTAACATCCACAATGATCATGGGCTGTGCTATCTCGGAAACAACAGGTATCTACTCTCTGGTTGTAGCTATCCTGCTGATATTCGTTGCCCCCAGCATCATGGTGAACCTGCTGGTGAACACCATCAAGTCTCTCTAATTTTTTGCGCATAAAATGCGCCGGAGTTGTTTATGCAGACATTAGATATTATCTCGGTCAATCTATGGCAGATGGCCGCTTCGCTCCTGAATCTTGTTTTGCTGCTTTGGGCCGTGAAGAAATTCCTTTATAAGCCGGTGAAAAACATGCTGGAAACACGCCAGCAGACTATTGAAGGAAATTTCAAGGCCGCAGAGGATGCAAAGCAGGAAGCCGAAGAAAATAAGGCTCAATGGGAGCAGAAGCTCAGCTCTGCCAAGCAGGAAGCCGAACAAATAATTAAATCTGCTGCCGATAGGGGTGAAGCCCGCGGCGAAAAGATAGTTGCCGAGGCCAAGGAAAAGGCCGAAGGCATTGTTCGTCGTGCCGAAAACGAAGCCGAATTGGAAATGAAAAAGGCCGAAGATCGCATTAAGCAGGAGATCGTGGATATTTCTGCCCAGCTTGCCGAAAAAATGCTGGAGCGCGAAATAAAGGCCGAAGACCATAAGGCACTTATCGATTCCTTTATCGATAACATAGGTGAAGAGAAATGACAGGAATAGCCAAGGACTACGCCGAAGCCCTATTTATGCTGGCCGCCGAGGAAAGCAGGCAGGATGATTTTGCCCGCGATATGATGCTGGTGCAGGATATGTTTGCTCAAAATCCAGATTACATCAGTCTTCTTTGCTCCCCTGCCCTATCTGCCGAGGAAAAGGAAGATATCTTGGCATCGGCCTTCGGTGATGCCGTGGCCGAGCAAATCCTATTTTTTCTCAATCTTCTCTGCCGCCGCGGCCATATCGAGCAGATCGAAGAGTGCGCAAAGGAATTTGATGCACTATATAAAGCCTCCAAAAAAATCTCCACAGCCAAGGTTGTGAGCGCTGCCGCTTTAAGCGAAGCACAAATGGCCGCGCTTAAAGCTAAGCTTGAAAAGGTTGTGGGCAACACAGTTGAAATAGAATGCAGCGTAGATGAAGCCATAATGGGTGGACTGACTGTCTCGGTAGATGGTAAGCTGCTGGACGGCAGTTTGAAACGCCGACTTAACGAAGTGAAAGAAGTGATCAGCAAATGAGCCGGAGACCCGAAGAAATAAGCAACATTATTAAAGAACAAATCAAGAACTACCGCTCAAAGGTGGAAATGACCGAAACAGGCTCTGTTATCCTTGTGGGTGATGGTATTGCCAGAGTTTACGGCCTGCGCAATTGTATGGCCAGCGAGCTTCTGGAATTTGAAGACGGTAGTTTTGGCCTGGCACAGAATCTGGAAGACGAAACCGTTTCCGTGGCCATTATGTCGGACTCCAACAATATCCGTGAAGGCAGCCAGGTGCGCCGCACAGGCAGAGTTCTCTCCGTGCCCGTGGGTGAAGCACTGCTGGGCCGTGTTGTGGATGCCTTAGGCAACCCGATAGATGGCAAAGGCCCCATTGCCGCCACAGCCACAAGGCCTGTGGAATCCCCTGCCCCCGGAATTATCGAGAGGCAGAGCGTTAACGTGCCTTTGCAAACAGGCATTAAGGCTATCGATAGCATGATCCCCATCGGCCGCGGTCAGCGTGAGCTGATTATAGGCGACCGCCAGACTGGTAAGACCGAAATTGCCATCGATACCATTATCAATCAGAAAAACAGCGATGTTATTTGTATATACGTAGCTATCGGCCAGAAGAGCACCTCGGTTGTGCAGCTTGTGAACGAGCTCACAAAGAGCGGCGCTATGGACTACACCATCGTAGTCTCGGCTTCGGCTTCCGAAAGTGCCCCCCTGCAATATATTGCTCCCTATTCGGGCTGTGCAATGGCGGAGTATTTCCGCGAGCAGGGCAAGGACGTGCTTAT
>JAZRGE010000092.1:0-4614 GCA_045644025.1 Acutalibacteraceae bacterium
GTTGCATCAAGGATTTGTCTTCCTAAGACCGCTTGGCCTCCGACTTGCATTTCGGCAGGAATAGCCGATGCTTCCATCTCCACAATAGATGCTATTGTGAGAATATCGTGCACCGTGCGGCCTGCAGCAGATATCTTAGAAAGAGTTTCCGCATCGAAATGCTTGGCTGTTTCGGCCAGCATACGATTCACAGCATCTTCCGCACAGGTAATGCTGCCATAGGTGTAAAATTCATAGGTATCGGGGAAAAGATATCCTTCCAGGCGGTAGTGCACCTTATCTGTTGGAATATTTTTTATAAAATCATATTCAAATTCGCCGGTTTGCACCGCCTGGATAAACTCCTCCTCGGTGCACACCTTATTCTTCTGCATAAGCTCGGCTATCTCATCGATAGTGGCGGCTTCCGGTATACGAATGGTAACAGTCTTGGCTTTTTCGCCCTCGGTAGTAAGTTTTCTGGCAATATCTTCGTAGCCAAGTTCGCGGGTGAATTCATAAACTCCGTATTTATATTTGCTGTCGAATCCCTTAAGCTTGCTGTAGATTCTGAAGACTGTGGGATTGCTTATCACATCGTAATCCTCAAGAATTTCAGCAATCTTGGCGGTGTTGGTGCCCTCGGGGATATAGACCTTTATCTTCATATCGGAATCAGCACTAAGCCTGATGCCCAGCATATCGGAAAAGACGAATATCACCACACCTGCAATGATCATAGCGCTGAGAATTATACCTACCACCCAAGCAAAGGTAAGCAGATTTTTCTTCATTCTCTTCTTTCTTTTTCTTTTGCGCTTTTCTTCGTCGGTAAACTTTCTTTTGGATGTAGTATCCATCTTAAAATCTCCGTCAAAAAGGGGCATAGATTTGTTTTCTTTCATCAAAATCTCCCTTTCCCTTTTTATTTTATGGTTCTGATATATTTATCGGTTACTAACACGTGAGCTGCGGCATCAAATTTACCGTGGGTAATTCGCCGCACCACATCGCTATCATAGCATATCACAGCCGAATCGCCTGTGAAGCGGCCCATATATCTATCATAGTATCCCTTGCCGTAGCCCAATCGGTAGCCAAAATGATCGGCCACAATGGCAGGCAGCAACATCAGCGTGCCGCCGCAATCGGATAGATCATATTTGGGGGCAGTCTCAAGCGGCTCCAACACGCCGAAAGCACCCGAGCTCAGCTCTTCTATGCTTTCTATATAATGGAATTCCATATCTCTTGTGTTGGGAATGCACCTTGGCACAGCCACCTTTTTGCCATCCCTAAAGCAGCGCTCAATTATGCCAAATGTATCTATTTCGCTGGGTGTGGAAACATAAATAAGCACGGTGTGGCAGGCAGAATATTGCCTTAGGCGCATCACATTATCGGCAATGGCTCTATCAGCAGCCGCCCGCTCTTCCGAGGGCATCTGCTCGCGCCTTTGCCTTGCATTTTTTCGCATATTCTGCTTATAAACCCTTAGGTCTACAGAATGCATAACATCGAATCTCCTACGTTTTTGGCCACACTTGGGCCTTTAAGATAATCCAGAATCTCGAATCCGAATTCTGTGGAAGCGCCGGGGCCCCAAGCGGTGATGATATTGCCATCGCTCACAACGGGAAGCTCCACGTAATTAGCGCCTGTAAGCCTTTTTTCCAGGCCGGGATAGCAGGTTGCATTTTTCCCTGCCAGGCGGCCCGTATCACCCAAAATAGTGGGCGCGGCACAGATAGCGGCCACAAGCCTGCCGTTGAGCAGAGCGTAATCTATAAAGGATTCCACCTTCTGAGATTTGGAAAGATTAAGTGTGCCGATATTTCCGCCGGGCAGAATAATACACTCCATGTCGGGGCCGGGCTGAACCTCTGTGTCGCTCACGTCGGCGGTAACAGTAATTCCGTGGCCACCAGTAATTATCTTGCCGCCGATACCAACCGTCTTCACCTCAATATCGGCGCGGCGCAGAATATCCAGCGGCACTATTGCTTCGGTCTCTTCAAAGCCCTGAGCTAAAAATAAATAAACCACTTTTTATCCTCCTATTTGGAAAAAACATCACGAACTGCAGCGAATATCTTATCCGAAATTTCTTCCTTAGAAAGCATTTCGCCGTCTTTAGTGCAATCAATGATCTTCCAGCCCCACTTATCAGCTGCCCACTTGGCGGCCTTGCGACAACGATCCTGATATTGCCTATCTCTTTCGTGAATATCCTTTTTATCTTCATTGCCTTCGTAGCGCTGAGTCATCATCTTGGCCGAAACTTCGGCAGGAACATCCAGCATTATGCAAAGGTCGGGTGCGGGAATGCCCATCTTTTCGTATTCTGTGGCGGCCAGCCATTCCAAAAACTCATCCCATTCGCTTTCGTCCAGCTTGGGCAACTGATGCACAGCGTTGGACGTGGCATAGCGAGCAGCCAGAATATTTCCGCCTTGGCAATAATATTCGCCCCAATCGGCTTTAAATGATGCGAAGCGATCCACAGCATAGAAAAGCGATGCTGCATAGCAATTAACATCCGATGGCTTACTTCCGAATTCGCCGCCGAGATACATCTTCACCAATGCGCTGGAATCACTTTCGTAGTTGGGGAAAGAGACCTTTCGGAAATCATACCCGTTCTCTTGCAGCCTTTCGGCCAAAAGCTCGTATTGGGTAGTCTTTCCGCTGCCATCCAGCCCTTCTATAACAATAAGTTTTCCCATTGGAATCAGTCCTTATTTTTCATTTTTGCGTATTTCTCACGCATTTCGGAAAGCTTGCCGCAGGTCATCTTTCCTTCGGGGCAACCGCCGCGCACACAAGGCGGGCCTGCCTTTTTAAAGAGATGGGGTGCCACTTCCAGCACAAGCTCCAGCATCTGATCGGCCACGTCGCGAATCTCCCACTGAGCTCGGTTGCAGCAACGATGAGCAAAGAAGTTTTGCAAGGATCTGGCATTCATTGTCATGATCATTTTGGTCTCGCAGGCGTTGGGAAGCACATATCTTGCATCTTCAATAGCCTTCTTTTCGGCGGCGCGATCGGCGGCCTTTTCTTCCATACCACCTGCCAGCATCTCGGCCTTGTGCTTAGCCTTGAGAATATCCGTGAGCTTATTATAGTGTTCCAGATCTTCGGCAATGGCCTTGTTAAACTCCTCAATAGCCTCTGGAATAGCGGCGATCTCAGGAGGTACTACAACACCAAAGCTGTGCTCGGCCACGTATCGCTGGCTCTGCACCGAAAAGGATGCCATTCTGTGGCGGGTGATCTGAGCCAAAAGAGAACGGGAAACGCCCTCGATACCAAAGGTGAAGAAAGCATGCTCGATAGGGCTTTCGTGGCCTATCTCGGCCAGCATCTCCACAAAGGAAGAAATTTTCTCCTCCGTGAGTCCATCTCGCAGATCCTGGATCGTGGAGGGAGAGTAGCACAGCTTGGCGGCCGAAGCCACGTTTAATTCAGGGGTGGGAGTATAAGATAACAGAGTAACCTTTGCCATTTTTATCCATCCTTTCGCCCTATGGGCGGCTTTTAAGGGAAAAGTGCAACACTTCCCCACTATGTTTTATCTATTATATCAAAATTTGTCGCACTAATCAATAAATTTTAGGCCTAAAACGGCATTATTTTCATTTTTCTCTTTATTTTTTTGCCGCCTTGTGTTATGATAGGAAAAGATTAGCCAAGACTGAATTTTGTCTGGAGGTTTTTTGTTTGAAACGAAAAGATTATCTTCATTGGGATGAATACTTTATGGGCATCGCTCTGCTTTCTTCGCAGAGATCAAAAGATCCCGGCACCCAGGTAGGCGCCTGCATTGTTAATGCCGAAAACCGCATCCGTTCCGTGGGCTACAACGGCTTCCCCATGGGCTGCTCCGATGATTATTTCCCTTGGTGCAGAAATGCCGAAAACGCACTTGATAATAAGTATATGTATGTCTGCCACGCCGAGTTGAACGCCATTCTCAATTATTCCGGCGAATCTCTCTTCGGCTGCAGAATCTACACAACTCTCTTCCCCTGCAACGAGTGTGCAAAAGCCATCATTCAGAGCGGCATTAAGGAAGTTGTTTATATGAGCGATAAATATGCCGAAAATCCCGAAACAATCGGCTCCAAGCGCCTTTTTGATGCTGCCGGCGTAAGCTACCGCCAGTATGAGATGACAAAGCGCGACGTAATCCTCAGCCTGTAATTGGGCTTGACAACACCCGGCTAACTAAATATAATAAAAACTGTTGCCGCATCGGCGGCAACAGTTTTATATAGTGTTATGCTTCTTCGGGAGTTTAGCATAAACGGAAGCGTATCGAAGTGGTCATAACGGGACTGACTCGAAACATAATCGGGTCTGTCACGTGCCTTTCTCCGTAAACCCTTTATTTATCGGGGTTTCTGCGACTTCGGTTTGCACTTTCAGAAATCTGCATCTCGCAGTTTTCTCGCAATTTAGGTATTAGGCTTTGCCTTTACAATTTAATATGGAGACGTATCGAAGTGGTCATAACGGGGCTGACTCGAAATCAGTTAGGGAGCAATCCCCCGCGAGTTCGAATCTCGCCGTCTCCGCCAAGGACAACCGTAATCTTAGGATTGCGGTTGTTTTCTTTATGTGTTATAATTATTT
>JAZRGE010000093.1:0-2911 GCA_045644025.1 Acutalibacteraceae bacterium
ATATTGGGAGGAAAAATTATGAGCAGAAGAAAACTAAGCCTTAATTTAGATTGGAAATTTCATCGCGGAGATGTAGCCGGTGATGAAAACATGCACGCCGCAGGTGTGCGCAGCACCAACGCAGGCATTCTTAACGGCCCTGCCGGCAAGAACTACGGAGACGCTGAATGGAGAACTGTGAATATCCCCCACGACTTCGTGAACGAAGGCGAATTTTCCTCCGATGAAGATATGATGCACGGCTATAGGCCGCGCCCCAACGCTTGGTATCGCAAAAGTTTTGTTCTGGATGAAGGCTTTAAGGATAAGCAACTCATGCTTTGCTTTGAAGGTATAAACGTGCACTGCGAGATTTATTTCAACGGCTCCCTTATCGAGCGCTCATTCAACGGATTTCAGGAGATCTGGGTGGATATCACCCCCAGAGCCTACACCGATGGCAGAGCAAACGTGCTGGCTGTTTACATTAAGAGCGACCCTGTTCAGCTTTGGTCTTATGAAGGCGGCGGAATTTATCGCAACGTGTGGCTTTATGCTAAGGAGCATCTCCATATAGCCCGCGATGGTTTCTTTGTGAACCCCGTTCGGTGCGACGAATCCGGCAAACTCTGGAACGTGGAGATAGAAGCCGAGCTGGAAAACAGCAGCTTTTCTCCTCTTTTGGGTGAAGTTTTTGCGCAGCTTTCTTATAAGGGCGATATTATCTTCTCCGGCTCCGTGGGCAAGGCCGATGTGAAAGAAATGCAAACAGCAACTCTCTGTGCTTCCTTCCCCGTGGCAGACCCCAAACTTTGGGATATTGTTTCTCCCGAACTTTATGATTTTAAGATATGGGTGGAGCAAGACGGCAAGGTGGTGGATGAAGACTCCTGCCGCACAGGCTTCAGATGGTTTAGTGTAGATTGCGAAAAGGGTTTCTTCCTTAATGGGCGCAATATCAAAGTAAACGGCGCTTGCTGCCATCAGGATCACGGCAGCGTTGGTATTGCCGTGCCTGCCAATCTTAACTACTTCAGAGTGAAAAAGCTAAAGGAAATGGGAGCCAACGCCTACCGTTGCGCCCACCATATGATGGATGTCTCTGTCTACGATGCCTGCGATGAGATTGGCCTTATGGTGGCAGATGAAAATCGCTTCTTCGAAACAAGGCCAGATAATATAGAGGCCTGGAAAAATCAGGTGCGCCGCAACAGAAATCACCCTTCTATCATATTTTGGTCGTTGCTCAACGAAGAACCCCTGCAGAACACCGATGAAGGTGCCGCTATCTATAGAAGGCTGCGCTCGGAAGCCGAAAAATGGGATAAAAGCCGCATTTTCTTTGGCGGCATGAACGGATCTTCCCTTGATGGTGCAGGTCTTGAAATGGATATTTCGGGCAAGAATTATGGTCTTAATCAGTTGGATGGATTTCATAAAGATTACCCCAATCAGCCAATAATTGGCTCTGAGAACATTGCCGCTTGGTACACCCGCGGCGAGCTTTACACCAACACAGAAGCCTGCCGCTGCGGCGATTACGACAACGATAGTTTCAACTGGTCGAACACACTGCAGGAGCATTGGAACATGACTCACGATAAGCCTTGGTTTGCAGGCCAGTTTATCTGGTCGGGCTTCGATTACCGCGGCGAGCCCCAGCCGTTCCAATGGCCCGCTGTTGTTGGTCCATATGGTATGATGGATATGTGCGGTTTTGAGAAAAACGCCTTCTATTTTGCCAAGGCTATGTTTGATAAGAAGCCCTTTATAAAGGTGATACCCCATTGGAATCACCAAGAAGGTGAGATCGTGAAGGTGAAGGCCGTGAGCAACTGTGAAGAAGCAGAGCTCTTCTTGAACGGCGAAAGCCTTGGCGTGAAAAAAGTGGATATAGGCAACCAGCCCACCTGGGAGATCCCCTTTATGGAAGGAAC
This sequence comes from Acutalibacteraceae bacterium, assembly GCA_045644025.1. Taxonomy (GTDB): domain Bacteria; phylum Bacillota; class Clostridia; order Oscillospirales; family Acutalibacteraceae; genus JAZRGE01. Next base: position 1,917 of record JAZRGE010000093.1, read on the forward strand.
TCTTCTGGCCAACGGCAACAACCGAAAGGAGATAGTGGCCGAAGACTCTGTTTCCACAGCAGGCGAAGCAAAGAGAATAATCGTCGCACCACAGGCCGCTGCTCCCCGCAACAACGGTATGGACGCTCTTATCCTTGCAATCCGTGTTGCAGATAAGGAAGGAAGAATCGTGCCTTCCGCTTCCAATATGCTTCACGTAGACGTTGAGGGTGACGGATACCTTATTGGCATCAGCAACGGTGATCCCGTTTGCCACGAAACCGATAGCAGCGCCAATCACACCGTATTCCACGGTCTCTGCCAGGCTGTGATCGCTGTGAAGGATGGGGCAAAATCCGTGAAAGTCACTGTTTCGGGAGAAGGCCTGGCACCTGCTGTTTACACAGCCCAAATGGCCGATTGCCGCGATGTGGAATATATACCCAGTGTTGCCAACTATAATATCGGCGGATTCACTATGTCGGAAATAAGCAAGCAACCCATTGATCCCTTAATGTTCTTAGGGGATAACGACGTGAACTCCTTTATGCCGATGGATATACCTCTTAAGAACTATCAGCAGGATTTTAAGGGCGGCTACAGGCTATACCGCAGCGTGTTCACCCTGCCCTATCTCCCCAAGGGCGACGGCAACTACACTATAGAAATAGGCTCCGCGCACTGCCAGGAGATCGAAATCTATGTGAACGGCAAAAATGTTTACACCGAAAAAAGCGAGCAATGGGCATTTGCCAAGCCTATTCGCTTCAGTTTCTGTGGAAACCCCGGAGAAAAGATGGAGATGCGAATTCTTATGAAGTACACCTTCACAGATAACCACGGCGGTATTTCCCAATATGTAAAATTCATCACAGAATAATATAATAAGACCCCCGAGCGATGCTCGGGGGTCTTTATTGTGCAATTTATTTCTTGGGCTTCTTTATCTTATTTAGTTTGGCATTAAGATCCAGCAACTCTTCCTTGGTGAGATCTACCCCAACCATTCCAAGCAT
>JAZRGE010000094.1:0-7687 GCA_045644025.1 Acutalibacteraceae bacterium
GTGGCAACCGAAGAAGATTATGCAAAAGAGTTCCTTGATTATAAGATATCTGTGAAGGTTGTGGATGATATTAAGGGCGCAATTGCTCATATAATGAAATATTCCACGGGCCACAGCGAATGTATTATTACCAACAACGAAGAAAACGCTTTGCTTTTCCAGAAGATGATAGATGCTGCTGCGGTTTACGTGAATGCTTCCACCAGATTCACCGATGGCGGAGAGTTTGGCCTTGGTGCGGAAATGGGTATTTCCACCCAAAAGATGCATGCGAGAGGCCCTATGGGGCTTAAACAGCTTACCTCATATAAATATCTGATAAAAGGCGAAGGCCAGATCAGATAAACCTTGGAGGAGAGAGAATGAAAAAGATATTAGGCGTTTTCGATAGCGGAATCGGTGGTCTTTCTGTGCTCAGAGAGCTGGTTTTGCTTGAAGGATACGATGAAATTATCTATTTCGGCGACACAGGCCGTGTGCCTTATGGCACAAGGTCGGAAGCCACCATCACAGAATATGCCAGGCAGGACGTTCGTTTTTTGCTTTCTAAAGGTGCCACTCATATTGCGGCAGCATGCGGCACGGTGAGTGCTATTGCCCTGGATGCGCTGAACGATGAATTCGACGTTCCGGTGATCGGTGTGATTGATGCTGCTGTGAAGGATGCCGTTGCCACAACTAAAAACGGCAAAATCGGCGTTATCGGCACCGCCGCCACCATAAAGAATGGTGTTTATGAGCGCAAGATAAAGCAGATCGATAGCAACGTGGAGGTTATCAACGTTGCTTGCCCGCTTTTTGTGCCCTTGGTAGAATATGGTTTTGCTTCTCTGGAAGATGATGAGACAGTGAAAAGCGCCTGCAGATTCTATCTTCAGCAGATAAAGGATTCCGGCGCCGATACTCTTATCTTAGGTTGCACACATTATCCCGTGCTGGAAAAATATATTGCCGATTTTATCCCCGGCATAAATATGATAAACATAGGAAAATCCCTTTCCCGATCTATTGGTGAACAAACCGGAAAAGGGACTTGCAATATCAAATATTATGTGAGCGATGATGCCGAAGGCTTCCGTGCAAATGCTGCAGCGTATCTTGGCAGGGAGATCGGTGGATCTGTTGAAAAAATAGATATTCAAAATTATTGAGCGCTCACAAAATCGAAGGCTCCGTTGATGTAGTGAAGCTTTTCATAGATCTTCGAGTTGCAGATATATTTCTTAGATATATGGCAGATGGGAACAAGGTTTTCTGTTTCCACTGCCATTTTTTCTGCCTGAATAATTTTCTGCTCAAATTCATTCATATCACTAGAAAACGAAAGAGAGTTTACAATGCTATCAAACTCCTCGGGCAAGGGCAGACCAATAATTTGCGAAAGGGAAATAAGATAATCTGCTGCCGAATTAGATTCAGCGCCGATAGGTAGAAGAGCAATGCTGTAGTTGCTGTAGATAAGCGATGAATAAAGCTCCTTGCGGCTGAGCGCCTTGATATTCACAAACACCCCAAGATTGCTTTGCCAGGCGGCAGCAATCTGCTTTGCTATAGGCTCCATGTTATCTTCGCTGGAGTAAACGATCGAAACTTTAGGAAATTCTCCGCCATATCTTGGCTCCTTGAGTGCGCTAATAAAAGTATCGTAGGCTTCGGTGGGTTGATAATTGTGGGTATAAATCGGTCTGTTGCCCGATCCATAAATACCGTTACCAATGCCGGCGGAAGCAGGGATATAGCCTTCTGCTTTTTTGTTTCCCGATTTTTCAGCAATATCTGTTGGATTAATGGAGTGCTTAAGTGCATTCAGCATATTGCCCTCGGCCAATGTGGGGCTGATATATAGCGCGCAGGTTGTGTTTTCAATATTTAGCAAATTATAATTTTTATAATTAGTGGTATTTGCGCCGCTATCCATAGAAATTATATGTATCTTTTCATCGTTAAAATCGGTGGTAAGCTTATCTGTGCTGCCCGAAGCAAAGAGCACGGAATTGTAGTCGCATAAATAATCGCCCGAATATGTGCTGGATTTTTTTATGGAAATATAGTTTTTATCCTCTTTCCAGCCGCTGACTAAGTAGGCGCCGTTGTAGATGGTAGTCTTGGTTGCGAGGCCGTACTTGCCGTTGGTGGAATTAAAGAACTCTGCGTTGCAAGGCATAAAAGCCGGCTCGGCTAAATAGGATAAAAATTGAGGGCAGGGATTTTTTAGCTTGATCACCAACGTGTGCTTATCGCTTGCATAAACGCTGAGAGATTCAATGTCTGCATTGCCATCCAGAATAGCATCTGCACCTGCGATAGTTCTTATTTTAGTTGCCCCGGGCGACATCGTGGCAGGATCTGCTGTTCTGCGCAGGCCGAAAACAAAATCATCGGCTGTGAGCGGAGTTGAATCAGACCAATCTTTATTCTTATAAAGGTTAAATGTGTAGGTCAGTCCGTCTTCGGATACGGTGTAGCTCTTAGCGGCGGCAAGCATTACTTCGCCGTTAACTCCGATGCGAGTGAGCCCTTCAAAAACGTTGCGAACAATCATGATTTCTTCGGTGGTGGATGCAATCTGCGGATCAATAGTGGAGGGCAGGGTAGGAATATAAAAAGTGATATCGGTGATATCCTCTCGGCGGTTGCAACCGGCAATTCCAAGCATTAAAACAACCGACAACATAAGAGACAATACCCTTTTCATCTTTATTCCTCCCTTGATATTTTATTTGATTATATAATATTTTTCATCAATGTGCAACAATAGATATAAAGTTAAAATTTTCTCTTGATTTTCAGCTTGGTTTGTTGTATAATTCGCAAAGTGAGATGCCGGTGTGATGGAATTGGCAGACGTGCTGGACTCAAAATCCAGTGGTAGCGATACCGTGCGGGTTCGACCCCCGCCACCGGCACCAAAAAAGAACGAACTTTTGTCTATCGAATAAAAGTTCGTTCTTTTCATATTTTTGGCACATTTTCGGGCAAAATAGCGCTAAATCAAGGAAAACTAAATGAAAATCAGAGTCGGAGTGGCTGGAAATGTTGCTCCGGCTCTATTTTTATATCTCAAAACAGCAAAAACATTACGTCGTGAGAGACTTATACCAAAAAAGATGGAAGGTTGACGAAGCACTGAAAAAATAGCGCGTGTTTCTTATTTACATATACAGATATTTACGATATAATAAAGGAGTATATTTGTAACCATTCGTGGGGATAACGAATGTAAAAGTTTGTCAAAAAATATGTGGTATAATTAAGTTGCACATAAAATCAAAACAAAGGTGGTATTGAAAATGATTTTTGAAAATATGGACAGAATTGTATTTGCAGGTGACTCTGTCACTGATATGGGCAGCACTAACCCCGTGGGTGAAGGACTTTTTGAAAACGTCGGAAGAAGCTACGTCAGGGTCATTGAAAATATGTTGGCGGTTTATTACCCAGAGATCAAGATTCGTGTTACCAATTCGGGAATATCGGGTAATACCAGCCGTGATCTTTTGCAAAGATTTGACCGTGATGTTGTTGATTTGAAACCCAATTGGGTCTCTATCTGCATAGGAATCAACGATGTTTGGCGTCAATTCGATTCGCCCGCCATCGTAGATTCTCACGTATTGCCTGATGAATATGAAAGCAATATGGAAGCAATGATTCGGAAAGTGAAAGATCACGTTAAGGGCATTTTTATTCTTTCTCCCTACATAATGGAACCGAATACGGAAGATATGATGCGTAAAAGAATGGATGAATATGTCCATATCTGCCGTAGGCTTGCTGAAAAGCACAACTGCATTTATGTTGATTTTCAAAGAATGTACGAGGATTACTGTAAAATTCGCCATTCATCCTATATCGCTTGGGACAGAATACATCCCAATCAAATAGGAGCCACGCTTATGGCAAGAGCGTTCCTAAATAAATGTGACTTTGATTATAACAAATAAGTAAAAGTTAATATATTTGATGGAGCACGTTGCCAAACTGATACAATCACGCACCTTTTGGTCGTTCTTCCGCATCTAAAAACACATCCGTTTTACCGGATGTGTTTTTTTGTTGTTTTCTTTTATATTAAATGTTATAATTTTATTATAATAAATGATGAGGAGAGAAAAAAATGAAGAAAATGCAGAAGTTATTTACATTCCTTTATTATCCTGCGGTTTTTCTTGTTGCCTTGCTGCTTGTTTGTCTTGCAAACGTGATAATTTCTTTTTATCCTCTAAATGCACACACCTTTGGCTATGGCTTGCTCACTTTTTTGATAGTGTTTTTTATTGTTGCCCCGTGTGTAATCGCGGCGGCATCCAGATTCAGCCTGCTTAAATGGCGCTTTGATCCGTTTGTTGCGTCGATTTATCCGTTGCTGATTATGATCTGGGTTTTCTCCAACACGATGTTGCAGACTCCGGATTTTGCAACAGCTATTTCAAGATTTATTGAAAAGCTTATAGATATAAGCAGCATATTTTCCTTGGCTCCAATACTTATAATCTCTTATATATTTGTGCTTGCATGTTCTTATTCTGTTGCCAGAGTGAAGGGCGAGAGTATTGGATTTAAGTTGCTGGGAAAATTAATCAAATAAAAATTAGAGAGCTCCGAAGAGCTCTCTTTTTTTATGCTTTTATTTTTTTCTTTGTTGCAATAAATTTTATATGCTTGCACGCCAGAATAATCACATAAGAAGCCAGGGTGAAGGCGCCGATATAGAAGATAAGGCACCAAGGATATGCCACGTTGTGCTGCACGATGGAATAAACGGGAAGGCTGGGCTCGCAATGGGGGCTTATGAAGAACATATTAAATGTGTGCTCTTCCAAAAGCCTGCTTATATAAGCGATTTCGTTCATCACAGTGGCAATGGCCATGCAGGATGCAAAAACGGCGGCACCTTTAAGCACGGTCTTGTAGGAGAGTTCCACATAGCCCGAATAGAGCAGGTAGATCGCCAGAACAATCATCGTGCCGTGGCAGACCATAGTCTGCAAAGTGATACCCAACGTGTGAGAAAATACATCTCCCGGATAAAACATCACACATAAGCCTGCAAAGAAAGCAAAGGTGGCAAGATAGGAGCAAAGAGCATCGTGAACCCTGCCTTTGCGAATTACAGATGCCAGAAGACCTACGTACATCGGTGTGGAACAGAATTGGAAGGGGAAGGCATACCAGCTGTAATTAAAAGAAATACCGTTTTCATAGGAAAAACTATAATTTATCTGCTTATAAATTTCCAGCAGGAAGACTGCAAGCGAGATTGCAAAAATCACATTTACTTGCCTGCTCTTGGGCGATTTCTTTTGCCAGAAGCATAGTGCAACGGTTGAGCCTATAATGCATAGCACCCACAAAAGATGTGCCCAACCATAGAGTGCAGGCATTTCTGTTTTGTAATCTAAAAACCTTAAAACATCCTGCCAAAAAGACATATCATCAAGACCTTTGCTATGAAATTTATAATTTATTACATTATATCACTTCGTGTCGAAAAGTCTATAAAATGTTTTTCAGTATAAAGTTCGTTTTTCTAAACAAAATATAAACGGGTGATAATATTTGATAGTGACTGTGTTTAGAACAGCGATTTTATACTTGTTGGTTGTGGTTGCGCTCAGAATTATGGGCAAGCGGCAGATAGGAGATATGCAGCCTAATGAACTTGTGACAACAATATTTATATCACAGCTGGCCTCTATGCCCATAGAAGATCGTGAACAGCCGATATTGAGTGGTGTTGTTGCAATATTGCTGCTTGTTGTGATTGAAATATTTATTTCCTATATTTCTATGAAAAGCAACGCTTTGCGTGGTGTGATAAACGGAAAATCTGCCGCCGTGATAAAGGACGGTGTGATAGATCAGAAACTGCTTAAAAAATTAAGGATCACAATCACAGATCTGCTGGAAATGCTCAGGCAGCAGCAGGTGTTTAATATAGATCAAGTTTCTTGGGCCATACTTGAAACAAGTGGAAATATCAGTGTGCTGCTAAAGCCTCAGTATCGGCCTGCCACAGCCGACGACGTGAATGCCAAAACAGAATACGAGGGGCTGCCGGCAGCTGTTGTTTGTGATGGTGTGGTGATGAAAGAGGCTCTTAATCAATTGGATTTAGGCAGAGGATATCTTGATAAGATATTACAGGATAAGGGGAAGACCACGGATGATTATTTGCTTGTTGTGCTGGATAAGGCAGGAAATAACGTATTTGTTGAAAAGGAGCAAAAAAATTGAAACGTGTAATAGCTGCTATTATTATTTTGTTCCTCATTTTGGGCGTGTGTTGGGCCGATAAAATTATTACAGATTCTTTTGAAAATGAGACATATAGGCTAATTGAAAATATCAAACGTGAACGAAGCACTGAAAACACAGCCGAAAGCGCCGCATATATAAACGAATTGATAGATCTTTTTGAAAGCAAGGAAAAGATGTTGGTTTTCTTTGCCAACAAGAGCATAGTGGATGATATTGAGCGCTCTGTTTATAGATTAAAGGATTTTAACGACGGTGATAAAACCGTTTTTATGGCGGAAATAAGCGTGCTTGAAACCGAGATAAAGGAGCTAAAACGATCTACGGGATTGTTTCTTGAAAGTGTGTTCTGATAATGCTTGACTTTATTTTGAACCCCCGATAAAATGATAATATCATTATCGGGGGTATTTTTATGGCTATATATAATTCTGTTTCTCAGCTTATAGGCAAAACACCGCTTTTAGAGCTTGGCGGTTATTGCAAAAAATATAATATTGATGCCAATGTTTTAGGCAAGCTGGAGTTTTTTAATCCTGCAGGCAGTGCCAAGGATAGAATTGCTCTCGAAATGATTGAGGAAGCCGAGCGAAAAGGACTTATCCACGAAGGTGCCGTGATTATCGAGCCCACCAGCGGAAACACAGGCATCGGCCTTGCCGCTGTGGCTGCTGCCAAAGGATATAAAGCTATATTCACAATGCCCGAGTCTATGAGCCTGGAGCGCAGAAAACTTCTTTCGGCTTATGGTGCCGAAGTTGTGCTAACACCTGCGGCCGATGGTATGAGCGGTGCGATTCAAAAAGCTTATGAGCTTGCTGCAGAAATGCAGAATGTTTATATCCCGGGTCAATTTGAAAACATGGCTAATCCCATTGCCCATGCTAAGACTACCGGTCCCGAAATTTGGGAAGACACAGAAGGCAAGGTTGATATCTTCGTGGCCTGTGTTGGCACAGGCGGCACTATCACGGGAACGGCTGCATATCTCAAGAAATTTAATCCCGATATTAAAATCATCGGTGTGGAGCCCGAAAGCTCGCCGCTTTTAAGCAAGGGTTTGGCCGGAAGCCATAAAATACAAGGTATAGGCGCCAACTTTGTTCCTAAAACTCTTAATTTGGATCTTGTGGATGAGATCATCACAGTTTCTGATGAAGAAGCATATGAAACAGCAAAAGTGCTTCCTGCAACTGATGGAATTTTAGTTGGTATATCTTCCGGTGCAGCGCTTGCGGCCGCAAAGAAGATAGCATTAAGGGATGAAAATAGGGGAAAGAATATAGTAGTTTTTCTGCCTGATTCGGGAGAAAGATATCTTTCCACCGAAGGATTATTCTAAAATTAAAAGCACCGCTTATGCGGTGCTTTTTTTATCACATTTCGCCGTTTTCAATAGCGGTGATCATATCAATTCTTTCTTGATGCC
>JAZRGE010000095.1:0-7896 GCA_045644025.1 Acutalibacteraceae bacterium
TGGCTCGCCCTACACAAGCATATCGGCCTTTGCGGCTTCTCCGCTCTATATTTCCCCCGATCTTTTGGCGGAAGAAGGATTTATAAGCGCTTGCGATGCCGAATCCGCCAAATATAACGGATCACCCTACACGGCCGATTATGAGTTTGCCGAAAAGGCTAAGGAGCAGTTGCTGCGCAAAGCTTTTATAGGCTTAGAGAGCAGGGCGGAGATTTCGGATTACGCCTGCCGGCACGAATGGGTGAAGGACTACGCTCTCTATTGCACGCTTAAATGTAAAAACGGCGGCAAGCCATGGAACGAATGGCCTGCCGAGGAGCGGGATTATAGCATGGCAAAGGCGGCTGCGAAGGCCGACGAAGCAGATTATTATATATTCTGCCAATATGTATTTGAAAAGCAATGGCAAAAGCTTCGCAACTATGCCAAGGCTAAGGGTGTGGAAATAGTGGGTGATATGCCCATATATGTTTCCTATGATAGCGCCGATGTTTGGAGCAATGTTGATTGCTTTAAGATTGATAAAGAAACTTTTGAAAAGAAAGAGGCCGCTGCTGTGCCGCCCGATTATTTCTCCGAAAAGGGCCAGCTTTGGGGCAACCCGATTTATGATTGGGATGCACTTATAAACAATGGCTTCGCTTGGTGGAATGCTCGTTTCGCCCGCGCAATGGAGCTTTATGATATTGTGCGCATAGATCATTTCCGCGGCCTTGCCTCTTATTATTCTGTGGCTCCCGATGCCGAGGATGCTATTAACGGCGAATGGCACAAAGGCCCCGGATTGGAACTTTTTGATGCTCTGGGCCGTGAGTATTCCGATCGTCTTATTGCCGAGGATCTGGGCGTTTTCGGTGAAGACGTTGCGGAGCTTCTGTCTGAGACCGGTCTGCCCGGAATGAGGGTAGTGCAGTTTGGTTTCTCAGGAGATCGGGAGAACACCCATTTACCTCACAATTATCCCAAGAACAGCGTGGCCTATGTGGGCACTCACGACAACAGCACGATTCTCGGTTGGCTTTGGGAATCCGAGGAAAGTGAGCGCAGATACCTTTTGGATTATTGCGGATTTTCGGGCGATTGGGGCCGTGGCGGCTACGATAGCCCTGCCTGCCGCAAGGTGATAGAAGCCGTGTGGCGCTCAGGTGCCGATATTTCTATAGTGGCTTTCCAGGATATGTGCGGATTTGGCAACGATGCCAGAATGAACGTGCCCGGCGAAGCCGAAAAAAGCTGGAAATTCCGCACCACTTTGCAGACTATAAATGAAGCGGACGGCCAATATTTTCTTAATATAAATCGTCTGTTTTCCCGCACGGAAAAATAAAAATTGCAGCGCCCATCGGGCGCTGCAATGCATATTATTTTTGGGGAATCAAGAGCATCCTGCCGCAGGGGACGTTCTGAGAATCCAAAGAATTTATGGCGAGTATCTCGGCAGGGGAAGAATTGTATCTTCTGGCCAGATCCCAAACAGTCTCATCTCCGTCGGCATAATAGATGATAATGGCCGATCGGCGGAGTTTTTTGGGAGCGGCGGTATCTATAGCCGCCGAGGTGATGAGTTCCACGGTTTTCAGCTCGTAAACTCCTGCGCTTATAGCAAGCTCGATTCTCACTTCTATTCTTGAATCAGAAAGGATAGAATAGCTGGTGGTTACAGCCTCAATATGGGGTTCACATCGCATATTGGAAAGGCCGGAGCCAAGTTCGTAGCGGTAATCAAATTCCACGGGGCGCTCAAAATAGGTGGGGCTTCCCGAAGAATCAAGCCCCAAAAGGCAGAGTATCACGGTGCCGTTTATCACAAGAGCGGTGCCATCCTGCACCACGTTGCCTATCTTGTTTTCGCACCACATATCTATCACGGTGTCGATATCACCGTTTGAAAAATCCAGAGCCTTGCGGCAGATATAGTTTTCGTTTATTCTGTGGGCTAATCTTTCAAAGGTGATAATATCCTTTTCCAGCTGAATATCATAATCGGTGGAGAAGGCATCGAATATTACGGGGATATCGTTGTCGCAATAAGCGGCGGCCGTAATAGCGATCTTGGCTTCCAGCGCAAAGGTGCGGCAGAGCCCGTCGGCACCGCTTCGGGGGCGCATATCCAGGCTGCATATTTCAGCCACGGCATCGCATCCGCAGGCATCGGCCGATTCATCCATATCGATTATCTGGCTGTAGGGAATAGCCACGGAAACTGCCTGGGGCAGCATATCTCCCTCGGGAACATACAAAGCGTTTATATAAAGATCACCTTTCACAACCGCCTTATTGCTGATTATTTTGCAATCGCTCACGGTAACACGGCCGTCGGCTCTCACAAGGCTTTTTATGGGCGGCTGGCTATCGTTTATGGTGATCTCATCTTCCACAAAAAGATGTTTTTCTCTTTTTGGAAGCGGATTTGTTGCAGGGGCGTTGCCGCGGCGCAGTTGAACGCCGGGGCTATCAATATCGTTTAGGATATTTGTGCAGGCTCGCTTGCAGAGCCTGACTTCAATACCCAACGAGCCCGAGATATCCACCTTGCGCGGATTCACGGCACGGCAGGTGATATACTCTGTGTTAAGGCTCACTTTTATGTGATCGTAATCAGGAATATTTCCTGTTTCTATTGTGTGTGCAAAGGGCAGAGAATGGCAATAGCTGGCTATGTGGTTTTCGCTATCGGAAAAGATGATGGTGGCCTCGCACACGCCTTCCACCAAAATATTTCCCCCTTCGGCTGCTTTTTTGAGCACCGAAGATGTTATTCTGCATTTAAGGATCCGATTTATATCGGGGCAATAATCGGGTAGCACGAATTCCGAATCTAATCGATGGTCGGCTGTCTGATTCAGCACCGTGCGGTTGGCGGCTACTTCACGGCATATTGTTTTAAGCTCCATTTATATCACCTTTTTCCTTTCCCCCGGGTGGCCGGGTGCCGCGTTTCGGCCGGCGGCAGGCCGAGTTGATATTTGTTTCTAATAATGTTTATTCCCGCGCCGCAAAAATTATAACTAAAAGAAAAATGTTGCGAAAAGGTTCATAGTATATTAAAAACTTAGGAATATAATTAACTAAACAAAAGGAGGCAATAAAATGGAAAATGCGAAGATACTTATCGTGGATGACGACAGCAATATTTGCGAGCTTATAAGGCTTTATTTGGAAAAGAACCATTTCTCCACTGTGATAGCCAACGATGGCCAGCAGGCCCTTAAATTGGTGGATGAGGAAAAGCCTGATTTGGTGCTTCTGGATGTTATGATGCCGAGATTAGACGGTTGGCAGGTCTGCCGAGAGATGCGCAAGACGATGCAGACCCCTATTATTATGCTCACAGCCAAAGGCGAAGTTTTCGATAAGGTGCTGGGCCTGGAGCTTGGTGCCGACGATTATATAACAAAGCCATTCGATACAAAAGAACTGGTGGCACGAGTGAAGGCTGTGCTTCGCCGCACCGTGCAGAACACTCCCGAAGAAGAGAGTGGAGAGGTTCGATATGAGAATCTGGTGGTTAATATCACAAACTACGAGCTTGTGGTGAACGGTGAAAGAGTGGATACGCCGCCCAAGGAATTGGAACTTTTGTATCACCTTGCCAGCAACCCCAACAGAGTTTTTACTCGCGATCAGCTGCTTGATGAAGTCTGGGGATTTGATTACTACGGAGATTCCAGAACTGTGGACGTGCACGTGAAAAGACTCCGCGAAAAGCTTGAGGGCGTTTCCGAAAAATGGCGCCTTAAGACTGTGTGGGGCGTGGGTTATAAATTTGAAACCTAAAAGAAGGGCCGTTTTTTATGAGGCTTAAGATATTCAAAAAATATTTTGTCACCACCTCTGTGATATCTCTTTCGGGCATTTTGGTGCTTGTGATCTGCCTTGGCTTCTTTGTGCGAAATTATCTTGAGAGCGAAAAGAAAAAGACCCTTTTGGAAAATTGCACAGCGGTTGCAGGCTACGTGGCCGCCATTGAGGGTGCAGGGGATTTCGGCGGCAGAATTAGTGCTATTATGAACATTACGGGGCATTCCTCCGATGCCACGTATTTTGTGGTGGATGAAAAAGGAGGAATTATTGCCTGCGGATGTGATGAGTGGTCGCAACAGCACGGGTGCGAGCACAGCGAGTGGCAAATAGACGATAAGATTCTTAAATCTGCTGCACAAAATGAAGTTTATCGTTTTGGCTCGCTGCAGGAGGGTGGCGGCATTAACTACATCACCGCCGTGCCGCTCAGCGGCGGCATAAGGGGAGCCGTTTTTGGTATCAGCCCGTCCTACACAATGCGTCAGCTCATGCGCAATATGTATAGAGCCTTTTCTTTTTCGGCGGTTATTTCTATGGCGGTGCTCTTTGTGGCGCTGTATGTTATGACGTTGCGACTTACAAGGCCGATGCGAATGATGTCGTTGGCGGCTCAGAGCATCACCCGTGGCGATTTCACGATGCGAATTCCTGTTTACGGTGATGATGAGATATCCGAGCTCTCCAAATCGTTTAATAATATGACTGATTCACTTTCCCGATTGGAGAATATGCGCCGCAGCTTTATAGGCAACGTTTCCCATGAACTGCGCACCCCTATGACAACCATCGGTGGCTTTATAGACGGTATTTTAGACGGCACTATTCCCGAAGATCAGCAGGATAAATACCTGCGCATAATATCCGATGAGGTGAAAAGGCTTACCCGAGTGGTGCAATCGATGCTTAGCCTTGCTAAGCTTGAATCGGGCGAACAGCAGGTGAAAAGGGAGAAGTTTGATCTATCGCAGGTTGTGCTGGATATAGCGATCTCTCAGGAAAAGCGCATCGAAGAGGGCAAGATCGATATTCGAGGCCTTGAAGAGATCCAGGGCGTATGGCTGGAGGCCGATCGTGATCTTATCTACCAGGTGATATTCAACCTTGTGGATAATGCGGTGAAATTCACGCCCGAAAATGGATATATTAATTTTGCTGTGGCACAGAACGCAGACGGCGGCTGCAGCTTTAAGATAAGGAACAGCGGCGACGGAATTGAAGAAAAAGATCTGCCTTTTGTCTTTGAAAGATTTTATAAAACCGATAGATCCAGATCGGACAACAAGGAAAGCTCCGGCATTGGATTATATATCGTGCGCACAATAGTTTCTATCCACGGTGGCGCGGTGACTGTGCGAAGTACCCCGGGTGAATATGCCGAATTTGAGGTGGTACTGCCTGCTGAAGGTAGTCGCAACCTTGCTTTGGGAGGAAAAAACAATGGAAAATAACGAAAACAATATAATGCAGGATCGAGAAAATATTCCCGCACCGCCCACGGCCTATGAGCAGGCAATGAGCGGAGAAGGAGGAACTGCATCCGTGGCGGCCGAAGTATCGGTGCAGCCTGTAGGCGTGCCTGCCGAAAGCCCTGCCGCTCCTGCGGCGTTTGTGCCTGCCGTGCATGCTATCACTCCCGTGGATCCTAGGGTGGAGATAAAGCGATCGGGCAAAGGCCTAACCGCATTTATTATTCTTGTGCTGGTGGCTATCCTTTTGGTTGTGAGCGCAGGCGCAGGCTTTATCTTTGGCAGGGAATATGGCAATAAGAAGCATAACAATCCCCAGCTTGTTTCCAAGCCGGCCGATTCTAATGCCTACACTGTGGAATCGGTTTACAACATTGTGAGCCAATCTGTTGTGAAGATAGCCGTTTACGCTGAAGGGGCTTCTTCTGTTGGCTACGCCAGCGGCGTGATATATTCTGAGGATGGATATATTATTACCAACGATCATATCTACGAAAAAATTCCTAACGCTAAGTTTATAGTGATCACCAACGACGGCAAGAAATACGATGCCGCATTTGTGGCGGGAGATACAAGAAGTGATCTTGCTGTTCTTAAGATAAATGCAACCGGACTAAAACCTGCTGTTTTCGGCAACTCGGATGAAACCGTGGTGGGAGAAGCGGTTGTGGCTGTGGGCCACCCGGACGGTGTTAATAAATCGGTTGCCACAACCGGTATTGTTTCGGCCGCAAACATCTGGGAGAGCGGCAACACCAGCTATTCCACACGTCTTATTCAGACCGATGCAGCCCTTAACCCCGGCAGCTCGGGTGGTGCTTTGGCTAATGCCTACGGCCAGGTGATTGGTATTACTTCCTCGAAAATTATTGCTATGGATACCGATCTTGTGAACTACGCCATTCCCACAAGCGTGATGAAGCGTGTGGCCGATTCTCTTATTGAGCACGGCTACGTAGTGGGCAGATCTATGCTGGGCATCACCTACAACGAGATTGATTCTGTTGTTGCCGAGATAAGCGGCTATCCCAGTGGTCTTTATATTCAATCTATCGCAGAAGATAGTGGACTTTACGGCAAGGGTCTGGAAAAGGGTGATATCATTACCCATATGAACGGCGTGGAGATCACCGATGCTTCGGTGATGCTGGAAGAGCTGGAAAACACCAAAGCGGGCACGCAGATCACCCTGCAAGTCTACACAACCGATGGCAAGAGTGTGGCTGTGAGCGCCAAGCTTAAGGAATACGTTGGCACATCCAGCTACAAAAAGGAAGCTGCTAAAGAAGAAGGCGGCGATTTCGATTTCCCTTTGGGAGAATAAAAGAATATAACAAAAGCCCCTGCTCTTTTGAGCAGGGGCTTTATGATTTTATAGATTATTTCATATCAGCAGGATCCCAGTTTGCGGTGTTGCTTATGAGCGTGGCCGAAAGGTAGGAATCATAGAAGACGAAATCCACGCGGAAATCGCCTGCTGTGTAGTAAACAGCTTGGTATTTATCGGTTTCGGGTTGGCCGAATATGAAATAAAGATCTTCCGCTTTGGGGGAATAAATAGTGCCTTCCTGGCGGATCGCTTCGGTGATATCGCTAAGCATATCAATGCCGATCTTGAAGCCATAGGCATCGCCAAAGGTGGCAATAGCCGAAATACCCTTTGAGGATTTGGAAGTGTTGTAGTAATAAAAATTGCCTTCGCAGGAAAGGCGAACAGCATCGCCGCTTACCTTGGTGGAATAGTAGGTGTATCCTTCTTCCACTTCAACACCCTCGGGCAGATTCTCCAGAGCGTTTAATATATCCTGAGCATCGCTCACACTGCAGCCAAGGGCCAAAGGAAGCTCGGGAATCTTGCCTTCCTTGAGGTCGTTTTTAATCTTCACAGTGCTTACCGTGCCGTTGGAAGAGCTATCGCTGCCGTCTTTATTATCCTTGCAGCCTGCAAGGGAAAAGAAAAGGCAAAGACATAGAATAAGGGCAAGTATCTTCTTCATTTTATTTACCTCCGTGGCTGTATTTCTGGAGCATACCGTTGCGCAGAACCCAAAGCTTGGGGGAAAGGTCCACATAATAGTTGTGGGGCTTTTCAAAGCGCTTAACTTCATCCCAAAGCTTATCAACCTGATCGGCGCTGTAGGCCTTTATCTCTTTCACGCTGGGGCTTTCATAGATGCATTTGCCGCCTTGGAAGATGGGCTTTGCCAAGGGCACGGCTATGAAATTTTCCACGGTCTTGCGTTTCCAGGTGAATTCCGGGTCGAAAATTTCGTAGGGCAGGGAATCGTCGATTTCTTCGTCGTGGAAGGTGATGACATCTGCGATGGCCTTTCCGCTTTCTTTATCGAAAAGGCGCCATACTTTTTTGAAGCCGGGGATGGTGATCTTAGCAACATTCTCGCTGATCTTTATTTTGGGAGTGATGCTTCCGTCGGCTTCTTCCACGGCGGCCAGCTTATAAACACCGCCGAAGACGGGCTCGGAAGAGGCTGTGATGAGCCTTTCACCCACGCCGAAACTATCAACCTGGGCGCCCTGCATCAGCATATCGCGGATAAGATATTCATCCAGCGAGTTGGAAACCACAATTTTGCAATCGGGGTAGCCTGCTTCGTCCAGCATAATT